>DATFVL010000046.1 GCA_035260325.1 Candidatus Methylomirabilota bacterium
TGACGTAGCCGTCCACCTTCGCGAAGAGCGTGTCGTCCGAGCCGAGCCCGACGTTGAGCCCGGGCCGGAACCGCGTCCCGCGCTGGCGCACGAGGATCGAGCCGCCCGTCACGAACTGGCCCGCGAAGCGCTTCACGCCCAGCATCTGAGGGTTCGAATCCCGCCCGTTCCGCGAGCTGCCGACGCCTTTCTTGTGCGCCATGCCCTAGACCTCGATCTTCATGATGCGGACCGTCGTGGCCGCCTGGCGGTGCCCCCGGTGGCGGCGGTAGTTCTTGCGTCGCTTGAACTTCACGATGGACACCTTGCGGCCACGCCCCTGGCGCAGGACCTCGGCGGAGACCCGCGCGCCCTTGAGCGCCGTCGGCTCCGCGATGACCTGGCCGTCGCGCGTGACGAGGAGCACGGAGCGGAACTCGACCGTCGCGCCCCGGTCCCCGGGGAGCTTCTCCACCGAGATGACCTGGCCGGGCGCCACGCGATACTGCTTGCCGCCGGTTGCGATGACCGCTTCCATGGACCCTGGACCTTCCTAGAAGGGAGTTATGACGAGCACCTATGAGACCACACGGCGCCGCTCCGCGTCAACTCCGGCGGGGTCCGCGAGGCCGATCAGGCGGTCTTCATGTAGTCGGCGAGGCGCTTGCGCACGAAGAGGCGCGAGCGGTGGACACGCGACTTCACCGCCGGCAGGCTGATGCCGAGCGCCTCCGCGATGTCCGGGTTCGACAGGCCCTCGACGTCGTGGAGGACGAGCGCCGTCCGGTAGTCCGGCGGCAGCGTGTCGATCGCCTCCGTGAGGACCTCCCGCAGCTCGCCCTGGAGCGCCCGCTCATCCACGCGATTGGACCAGTCGTCCATCGGCTCGAAGTGGCGGCCGCCCGCGTCGAGCGCGGGCAGCACGTCGTCCAGCGCGACCTCCGCGGCCTTGGTCCGGCGGGAGCGCAGCTTCTGGTAGGCCGCGTTCGCGGCGATGCGGTAGAGCCAGCTCCCGAACGCGGACTCGCCCTTGAACGTGTGGATCTTGCGCGCCGCGGTCCAGAGCGCGTCCTGCGCCGCCTCCTCCGCGTCCTCGTTGGACCGGGTGATGCGGAGCGCCAGGCGGTAGACGCGATCGCCGAACCTGTCCACGAGATGCTCGGGCGCGGCGGGATCGTCACGGCGGAGCGCCTCCACGAGCCGCGCGTCCTCGTCCACCCGCTGCGCGTCCAGGGGCGTCACGTCCCGGGCTCGTAGAGGGCGAGGTAGCGCTTGAGCTCCTCCACGCACTGCTCCATGACCCCGATGTCCTTCGTCAGCTTCGTCAGGAGGATCGCGCCCTCGAGCGAGGCCACGAGGAAGTGGGCGACCGCGTCGGGCCGGCACGCCTCGCCGACGTCGCCGCGCCGGCGCGCTGCCTCGAGCGCGTCGTGGAGCCGCGCCTGCCACGCGGCGAACACGCGCGCCAGGCGCGTGCGGAAGCCCTCGTGCACGTCGGACAGTTCCGCCACGAGATTGCCGAGCGGACAGCCGCCCACGCAGTTGCGCTGGCGCTGCGCCTCGAGCACCCGGTCGAGGAAGCAGCGGATCTGAGTCAGGGGCCGCGCGGCGGGGTCCGAGAAGCACGGCTCGAGCGTGCGCTCGAGGAAGGAGGCGACGATCTCGTCGAGGATCGCGTAGCCGAGGTCTTCCTTGCTCTTGAAGTGGTAGTAGAAGTTCCCCTTGCCGACGCCGCTCTCGCGCAGGATGTCGTCGAGCGTGGTGTGGTTGTAGCCGTGGACGTGGATGAGCCGTGTCGCCGCGGCGAGGATGACCTCGCGCGTGGACCTGCCCTCCTTCGTCTTCGTCCCCTGGTCGCTCGTCTTGGTCGTCGTCATCTGTACCAACCGGTCGGTACATAGAATACAGGCCGTCGGCCGATAAGGCAAGTCGAGAGATCACCGATGCTATTTCAGCTACTTACGGCTCAGAAGAGCGGCGCGGCGACGCGGAGCGCGGCCATCACGACGGGCTTGGGATAGAGGCCGAGCGCCACTACGCCGGCGACGCAGATGATCAGGGCGAGCGCCAGGGTTCCGGAAAGTCGGACGCGCTCGGGCCGCTCGGGCGGCTCGATGTACATGCGCCGCGCCACGACGAGGTAATAGAAGAGCGCGACGACCGTGAGGACCGCCCCCAGCAGCACGAGCCAGTAGAGCCCGGCCTGCGCCGCCGCCCAGAAGACGTAGAGCTTCGCCCAGAAGCCGGCGACGAACGGGATGCCGCCGAGCGAGAGCAGGAAGATCAGCATCGCCAGCGCGAGCAGGGGCGAGCGCTGCGCGAGCCCGCGGAACGCGGCCGTCGCCTCCGAGCCCTCGGAGCGCGCCACCGCCTCGACCACGAGGAACGCGCCCATGTTCCCGAAGACGTACGCGACGAGGTAGAAGAGCACCATCGCCACGCCCGACGCCGAGGCCGCCGCGAAGCCCACGAGCATGTAGCCGATGTGCGCGATCCCCGAGTACGCGAGCAGGCGCTTCACGTTCTGCTGCGGGAGCGCCATCAGGTTGCCCGCGACGATCGTGAGCGTCGCGAGCCCGGCGGCGACGGGGAGCCACGCGGCGGCGCGCTCGCCCGCGCCCTCGAAGTAGACCCGGAACAGCACCACGAAGCCGGCGGCCTTCGGCGCCACGCTGAGCCAGGCGACGAACGGCGTGCTCGCCGCCTCGTAGGTGTCCGGCACCCACATGTGGAACGGGAACGCGGCGATCTTGAACGCGAAGCCCGCGAACGCCGCGAGCAGGCCGAGCAGGAGGAGCGGGTGGCCGCCCGCCGCCGCGCGCGCCACCCGCGCGAGGTCGGTCGTGCCGGTCGCGCCGTAGACGAACGAGAGCCCGTAGGCCAGCACCGCCGACGACACGCTGCCGACGAGGAAGAACTTCAGCGAGGCCTCGACCGCCTCGTCCTGGCGCTTGAAGAAGCCCGCGAGAACGTAGAGCGGGATGGACATGAGCTCGAACGCGACGAAGAGGAGGATCAGGTCCCGCGCCGACGCGAGCACGAGCATGCCGAGCAGCGACGCCAGGACCAGGAGGTGGTACTCGCCGGCGCGCCGGCCGCGCCCGATCTCCGGCGTCGAGACAGACGCGAGGAGGCCGATGAACGTCGCGCCGAGGAAGAGGCGCTTGGCGAAGAGCGCGAGCCCGTCCTGCACGAACATGCCGCCGAGCGCCGGCCCCGCCGGCTCCGCGAGGAAGCTCGCGAGGGTGAGCGCCAGCACGCCGCCGGTCGCGAGCCAGGAGATCGCCCGCCGGTCGGCGCCGCGATGGACGAGGTTCGCCGCGAAGACGAGCAGCAGCAGGGCGGCGAGGCCGAGCTCCAGCGGGAACACGCGCGCCAGACCGGGCGTCACGGGCCCAGGATCCGTGTGAGGAGCGGCACGGTCGCGGTGTCCACGGGGGCGAGCGCGAGCGCCGGCGCCATCCCGAAGATGACGAGCACCGCGACCAGGAGGACGAGCGCGACCCACTCGGGCCCGCGCGCGTCCTCGAGGTCGTGGAAGTGCGGCGAGGCCGGGCCCCAGAAGATCTGCTTCGCGACCCGCAGCACGTAGACGGCCGTGAGGAACGTGCCGGCGACCGCCGGGAAGAGCCACCAGCGGTGGCCGGAGCGCCACGCCCCCATGAAGGTCAGGATCTCGGCGATGAAGCCCGCGGTCGCCGGCAGGCCGAGGGAGGAGAGGCCGCCCACCGTGAACGCGGTCGCGATGCCGGGCATGGCCCTGCCGAAGCCGCCCATCCGCCCGATCTCGCGCGAGTGCGCCTTCTCGTAGACGAGCCCGACGAGGGCGAAGAAGAGGCCGGTCATGATCCCGTGGGCGAACATCTGGAAGACCGAGCCGTTGAGCCCGGCCTCCGTCAGCGTGGCGGCCCCGAGCATGACGAGCCCCATGTGCGAGACCGACGAGTACGCGATGACGTACTTGAGGTCGGTCTGCGCCATCGCCGCGAGCGCGCCGTAGACGATGTTGACGCAGGCGATCGTCCCCACGAGCCAG
>DATFVL010000047.1 GCA_035260325.1 Candidatus Methylomirabilota bacterium
CGCCGTCCGCCCGCCGCGCGGCCTCGAGCGCCGCGTCGGGAAGCACCGTGATGTAGGCGCGGAGCCGCGCGTCGAAGCGCTCGATGCGCGCGAGGTAAAGCCGCGCCAGCTCGACCGCCGACACGCGCTTCTCGGCGACGAGGCGAGCGAGCGCCGCCGCGCCGAGAAACGCGAGGTCGTCCGGCTCCGCGGTCATCGGCCCCGGGGCTCGTCCGGCAGGACCGGGCCCGGCTCCACCGTGTCGAGCGGGAGCCCGGCGAGCGGCGCCAGGGCCTCGAGGAGCGCGTTCAGCCGGTGGGTGACCTCGGCGACGTCCTCGGGCGCGGCGGGCAGGCCGAGCGCCGCGGCCAGCGCGGCCACCTCCTCCGTCGTCAGCTCAGGCACGCGTGCCCTCGAGCCTGAAGTGAGCTTCGGTCGTCCGCCCCGTGCGGCCGTTGATCGGCAGGATGTCCTGCGGGCAGGCCGAGAAGGCGATCACGAGGTCCATCTCGGCGCGGAACACGACGTAGCTTCCGGGCGTGGACACGGGCTCGCCCCAGGCGAGACGCCCGTCCGCCGTCCACGGGATGTTCATGAACAGGTTGAGCGAGGGCGGAGTCGCCGGGATCGTGAGGCCGAGCTCGGCGAGCGCCGCGTGCAGGTTGTCCCGGCAGTTGTCGTGATGGCCCGTGACGCCCAGCAGGCCGTAGCGCTGCCGGTCGCAGGGCGCCATGAGCGTGTCGTGCGCGCACCGGGACGTGTCGTCGACCAGCGTCAGGATCGGGCGCCGCCGGTTCGTGACGAACGCGTCGCCGACGGCGGCGGCGAGCTTCATGAACGACGCCCGGCTCGCCTCCATGGACATCCACTCGGTCACCTCGCGCGCGTCGAAGGCCCACGCGTCGACCACCTGCGTGCCGTGCGTGTTGACGATCCTGATGCGCTGCCCGGCGCCGACCCGCGCCGCCTTCCCGCGCCGCGCCGGGATCGTGATGAGGTCATCACCCATCATCCGTCCCTCGTGTTCGCGCGCCGGCTTCGCCGGCGCCACGATCTGGGGGAGGCTCGGAGGGGGCCGTCGAGGCCCCCTTCGACGTGAGCCCGTGGCCGCC
Source organism: Candidatus Methylomirabilota bacterium (assembly GCA_035260325.1). Lineage (NCBI taxonomy): Bacteria > Methylomirabilota (SeqCode) > Candidatus Methylomirabilota bacterium. The sequence goes on from DATFVL010000047.1 coordinate 1,092, forward strand.
GCGATAGTCCGCGGGCCGCGGCGGGACCCAGCCGGCGAGCAGCTCCGGCGCGGGCTCCCAGATCTCCACGCCGAGCGGGCGGCAGGTGGCGAGCGGGTCGCCCGCGGCGGGCCCCCACACCGGCACCGAGAGATCGCCGTGCGGGCACACCGAGATCGCGCAGAGCACGTCGATCTCGGCGAAGAACTCGAGGAAGTCGCCCGCCTTCGCCGGGCTCGGCTTGACCCAGTAGCGACCCTCGGCCGTGAGGCCGGTGACCTGGAAGACGTTGAGCACGTCGTGCACGTCGAACTCGGTGAGGCGGTACGGCGCCACCGCGCGCACGAGGTTGCTGTGGCAGCAGAGATCGAACTCCTCACCGTTGAGGAGCTTGTGCACGTAGGGGTCGCAGCGGGTGCCGAGCAGGTCGTGGCAGCCGCCGCCGTCCGCGTCGCGTCCGTAGCGCACGCTGTCGCCGGTGATCGTCAGCATCGGCCGGAGGTACGGCAGGCACGACCAGAGCCGGTCGAAGGTCGAGAGGTGCGCCTGGTGGAGCTGGCGCGTGCGCGAGGCCCAGAACCGCTCGCGCGGATTGGCGAGGCTCCAGACGTTGAGGTCCGCCACCTGCGGGCCCTCGACGGCGACGATGCGGAAGAGCCGGCCGGCGCGCACGGGCCATGCCCGGCCCGAACGCCTGGGGACGACGAACCGCTCGACGAGCGTACGCTTGCCGGTCTCGCGCGCGAGGCGCGCGTAGAAGTCGCGGTCGACCTCGAGGGGCGAGCCGGGTTTCGCCTCGTAGATCACGCGGGGTCGTGAAATGTCCTCACCTCCCGGCGCCGCTGTTGACAATGGACAGCGGCCATAGTCTGATACCGGCCACCGACCGGGACAGCATCATAGCGCCGATCAGGGAGGACCAGCCATGAGACTCGGGCGCATCGCCACCGTCACGCTCGCTCTCGTCGCCGTCGTCGTCGTGGGCTTCACGACGGGCGCCGACCCCCAGCCGTGCCCGAAGGGGAAGCTGCGCATCTACACCTCGTGGCCGATGCAGGGGGCGATGATCCCCGAGGGCACGGGCATGAAGAACGGCGTCGACCTCGCGGTGTCCGAGATCGGGGGCGTGGTGGCGGGCTACTGCCTGGAGGTCGTCAACCTGGACGACGCGTCCGCGCAGACGGGCAAGTGGGACGGCGCCGTGGAGGCCGAGAACGCGAACAAGGCCGTCGGCGACGCCCTGGCGATGGTGTACATCGGCACCTATAACTCCGGCGCCGCGAAGGTCTCGATCCCCATCAACAACCGCGCCCACCTGGCCCAGATCACGCCGGCCAACACCTATCCGGGGCTGACGAAGAAGCGCGGCGCGGCGCCCGGCGAGCCGGAGATCTACCGGCCGATGGGCTTCGTGAACTACTTCCGGCCGGTGCCCGCCGACGACATCCAGGGCGCCGTCGGCGCCAAGTGGGCCAAGCGCCTGGGCGCCAAGAAGGTCTACATCCTCAACGACCAGGAGCTGTACGGCAAGGGCATCGCTGACGTCTTCGAAGCGACCGCCAAGCGGATCGGGCTCCCGGTCGTCGCCAACGAGGGCATCGACTGGAAGCAGCCCGACCAGAAGCCGGTGCTGACCAAGATCCGCGCGTCGGGCGCGGACCTCATCTACATGGGCGGCGTCATCGAGACCGGCGCTCAGGTCATCATCAGACAGATGAAGGAGGTCGGCCTCGTCGCGCCGCGCGTCCGCTTCGTGGGGCCGGACGGGCTTCTCGAGGAGGAGCTGCTGAAGGGCGCCACGTGCGACGCCGCGCTCGCCGCGGAGATGCGGGTCACCTTCGCCGGTCTGCCGTTCGAGAAGATGCGGGGCGTCGGAGCCAAGACCTACGAGACCTACAAGGCGAAGTTCGGGAAGGAGCCGACGTCGTACGCCCTCTATGCCGTCGAGGCGGCGCGTGTGGCCATCGACGGGATCCGGCGGGCGGCGGCGGCGATCGAGCGGGCCAAGGACGTCGCCGAGAAGCGCGAGGCCGTGCGCAAGGCGATCGCCTCCATCAAGAACTTCGACGGCATCAACGGCAAGTGGAGCTTCGACGAGAACGGCGACGTCGACTACGAGACGATGTCCGGCTTCAAGGTGGTGAAGGCGGACACGCCGATCGGCTGCAAGTTCCAGTTCGAGACCATCCTCGAGTAGCCCCGCCGGAGCACGCGGAATGCCGAGGAGCGCCACGGCTCCGCCGGGGCGCGACGAGCCTCCCTGGGGGGTTTGGGGGGCCATTTCGGGGCCCCCCATCTAAATGGAGTGGTGGGAGGTCCTCGTCCAGCAGACGATCAACGGTCTCACCCGCGGCGCCGTCTTCGCGCTGATCGCGCTCGGCTACACCATGGTGTACGGCATCATCGAGCTGATCAACTTCGCCCACGGCGACGTCTTCATGCTGGGACTCTTCATCTCGCTCTCGTGGTTCACGCTCCTCGGGGTGACGAAGACGCTGACCGGCTGGCAGCTCGTGACGATCCTCCCGCTCGTGTTCGTCCTGACGATGCTCAGCACGGCGGCCCTCAACGTCGCGATCGACCGCCTGGCCTACCGGCCGCTCCGGCGCTCCACGCGGCTCGCCCCCCTGATCACGGCCATCGGCGTGTCGTTCATGCTCGAGAACGCGGCGCTCCTCTGGAAGGGGCCCGCGCCCATCGCCTACCCGGACGTGTTCCCGTCCGTGGAGATCCTGCGCGAGTGGTTCGGCGTGGACTCGGCCGTCTTCATCACCACCAAGGACCTGCTCGTCGTGGGGGCGACGATCCCGCTGATGCTGGCCCTCCACTACTTCGTGACGCGGACCACGTGGGGCAAGGCCATGCGCGCCACGGCCCAGGACCGCGAGACGGCGCAGGCGATGGGCATCGACGTCGAGCGCACGATCCTGATGACGTTCTTCATCGGCGGCGCGCTGGCCGGCGCGGCCGGGCTGATCCAGGGCATGTACTACAACATCGGCCAGTGGTGGATGGGCTACCAGGCGGGCCTGCGCGCGTTCACCGCGGCCGTGCTCGGCGGCATCGGCAACATGCCGGGGGCCGCGCTCGGCGGCTTCTTCATCGGATTCCTGTCGGCGTGGAGTGACCAGTACATCTCCGCCCGCTGGACCAACGCGATCGTCTTCTCGATCCTGATCCTCGTCCTCGTCTTTCGGCCCCACGGTCTCCTGGGCGAGCGGACGCCGGAGAAGCTGTGAGCCGCGCGCTCGCCTCCGCCGCGCTCGTGGCCGGCCTCGTCGTCTACCCGTTCGCCGATCGGGCGCTCGGGCTCCAGACCGTGCACGCGGTCTCCGACGGGATGATCTACGTCCTCCTCGCCCTCGGGCTCAACATCGTGGTCGGCTACGCGGGCCTGCTCGACCTCGGCTACGCGGCGTTCTTCGCCATCGGCGCCTATTCCATGGGGCTCCTCAACTCGCCGGTGCTCGGCTCACCGCTCTACGGGCACGCGTGGAGCTTCTGGCTCTGCATCTGGCTCGCCGCCGCGGTCTCGGCGCTCCTCGGCGTCGTGATCGGCGCGCCGACGCTCCGCGTGCGCGGCGACTACCTCGCGATCATCACGCTCGGCTTCGGCGAGATCATCCCGGTGGCGATCCGCAACCTCGGCGACATCACGATCGAGATCGGGGGCTGGCGGCCGATCGAGCGGCTGAACCTGACCGGCGGCGAGAACGGCGTGAACCCGATCGGCCGACCGTACCTGCCCGGCGTCCCCTTCGAGACCGACCCGGTGCCGTGGTACTTCCTGATCCTCGTCATCGGCGCGGCCTCGCTCTGGGCGATGAACCGGCTCCGCGACTCGCGCCTCGGCCGCGCCTGGATGGCCATCCGCGAGGACGAGACCGCCGCCGACTGCACGGGCGTCAACCCGGTCTCGACGAAGCTCCTCGCGTTCGCGCTCGGCGCTTCCTTCTCGGGGTTCGCGGGATCCGTGTACGCCGCGAAGCTCCAGGCGATCACGCCGGGCGCGTTCGAGTTCCAGGTGTCGATCATGCTCCTCTGCATGGTCGTCCTCGGCGGCGCCGGCAGCCTGAAGGGCGTGATCCTGGGCGGGATGCTCATCACCCTCTTCGACCGCGTCGTGCTCGCGGAGACCACGTTCTTCGTGCGCTGGGTCGGGCGGACCACGGGCGTCCCCGCCCTCGTGGCCGCCGACCTCACCCTCTGGCGGTGGCTCTTCTTCGGCCTCGGGCTGGTCCTCGTGATGCTGCTGCGGCCCGAGGGCCTCGCCGGCCGCCGGGTGCGTCCGGCGCCGGCCGCCGACGACGACGCGGACGACGCGACCCTCGCCGACGGCGCGCCGGCGCCCCGCGTCGACGCGCTCCCGGGATGGCTGCGCGAGCGCATGCGGCGCGGCGGTCACGCGTCCGAGCCGACACCGATCCTCGAGGTGCGGGGCCTGACCCGGCGCTTCGGCGGCGTCGTCGCTCTGAACGGCGTCGACCTCGTCATCCCGCGCGGCGCGATCGTCGGGCTCATCGGCCCGAACGGCGCGGGCAAGACGACGTTCTTCAACGCGGTGACGGGCCTCCTCCGGCCCGATGGCGGCCGCATCGCGTTCGAGGGGGCGAGCCTCGTCGGGCTCCGCCCGAACGCGATCGTCGCCCGCGGCATCGCGCGCACGTTCCAGTCGATCCGGCTCTTCCAGAACATGACCGTGCTCGAGAACGTGCTGGTGGGCGGCCACTGCCGGCTTCACGCCACGGTCCCCGGCGCCGTGCTCCGGCCGCCGGCCGTCGTCGCCGAGGAGGCCCGCGCGCGCACCCAGGCCCGCGAGCTGCTCGACTTCGTCGGCCTCGGCGGCAAGGCCGACGACCTCGCGCGGAACCTGCCCTACGGCGACCAGCGGCGCCTGGAGATCGCCCGCGCGCTCGCAACCGAGCCGGGGCTCCTCCTGCTCGACGAGCCCTCGGCGGGCATGAACCCGCGCGAGGCCGAGACGCTGACCGACCTGATCGAGCTGCTGCGGCGGGAGCTGGGACTGTCAGTGCTCCTGATCGAGCACCACATGGAGGTCGTCATGGGGATCTCCGACCGGATCACCGTCCTCGACTACGGCACGCGCATCGCCGAGGGCACGCCGGCCGAGATCCAGCGCCATCCCGCGGTGATCGAGGCCTACCTCGGCCGGGGCTACGAGCAGGACCTCGCCGCGCGGGACCGCGCACGCTAGCCGGGATGCTCGAGCTCGCCGACGTCCACACGTACTACGGCAACATCCGGGCGCTCCGGGGCATCTCGCTCTCGGTCGCGCCCGGCGAGATCGTGACGCTCATCGGCGCGAACGGCGCGGGCAAGACGACCACGCTGCGGACGATCCTCGGCACCGTGCGGCCCCGCCGCGGCGCCGTGAGCTTCAACGGCCGACGTCTCGACGCGCTCACGACCGACCGCATCGTGCGCCTGGGGATCGCGCAGTCGCCGGAGGGCCGGCGGATCTTCCCGCGCATGACGGTGCTCGAGAACCTGGAGCTCGGGGCCTTCGCGCGGCCCGACCGCGAGGGAATCGCGCCCGACCTCGAGCGCGTGTTCGCGCTCTTCCCGCGCCTGCGCGAGCGCGTGACGCAGAAGGGCGGGACGCTGTCGGGCGGCGAGCAGCAGATGCTAGCCATCGGCCGCGCCCTCATGGCCCGGCCGAGCCTGCTCCTGCTCGACGAGCCGTCCATGGGCCTCTCGCCGATCCTCGTCGACACGATCTTCGCGATCGTCCAGGACATCAACCGCCAGGGCACGACGATCCTGCTCGTCGAGCAGAACGCGCGGATGGCGCTCCGCGTGGCGCACCGGGGCTACGTCATCCAGACCGGGCGCATCGTGCTCCACGACGACGCCGCGGCGCTCCTCCGCTCCGACCTCGTGCGCAAGACCTATCTCGGGGAGAAGTAGGCGACGGGGCGCCCTGCTCGAGGCGCTCCGTGGCCGGCGGGAGATCGGCGGCGGTCTCCGAGCCATACCCGGCCGTTGCGACTCGTACCATTGATAGGCGTCCTCGATGTCAGCGGCAGCCGCTGGCCTGACGATGACTTGCTTCACGGACCCCGGCTGCGAATTCGGCTAAGAACCTCGTCCCAGGGTATGCCGACCGGACCCTCGCGTTCCAGATCGTCCAGGCGCCGGTCGAGTTCTGCGCGCTGAGCTTCCGTGAGCGGAATCGCCCCGGGCGTAGCCGCGAGGCTGTCCCACAGCTCCTCCAGCAGGTCGAGCCGCTCTTCGGGTGTCAGCGATGCGATGTCAAGGCCACGCTTACTCATGGCAGCAGTATAACCTCGCAGGTGGTCCGTCCGCGGTATGGCGAACGTCGCGTATCAGCCGCGGCGCGTCCTGCGCGCCGTCGGCTGCATGCGCTTGTTCGGCGACCGTTTCGGCAGCACGCGCCCTTCATCTCGGCTAATGCAATGGTCCGGCCCGCGGCGAGTCGGCGCGCGAACAGGCAATGAGTTCCAGAAACTCCGCGTATCGACTCAGTGCGAGCGATTCTCGATCCATGTTCGACGATGTTCAAGAACGGTTCTGGGAGAGCCCACGCCTCGACTCAACGCAGACCGGCGGCGATCTGTCGAATTTCCGCGGGCGTGTGTTCCTCAGCCAGCGGCGTACCGGGGAGGAGGAACTTGCCCATGGCGAGGCCTCCGACGAGGACAGGTTCGAAGCCGATGCCGCGGATGAGTCCCTCGGCGAGGGCGATGGCTTTCGGATCGTCGCCGGCGATCGGCACACCGACGAGGCCGCCCGGGCGGTGGGCGATCACGCCGACCCTCCGATAGCTGATCGCGTTGAACGCCCGCACGATGCGCGCCCCCGGCAGCAACTTGGCGCTGGCCAGCCCGGCGCCGCCCTGCTCGTTCACCCACTTCACCAGTTCGGCACCGTCACGCCGCGCGATGGGGTTGCAGACGTCCAGCACCAGCGGCTTGGTGGCGAGCGCGCGGCCGTGCGCCTTACCGATCTCCTCGAGCGCCGCGTAGGGGACGACCATCACCACCACGTCGCCGAAGGCGACGGCCTGCGCGACGGGGCCGGCCTGGGCGAGAGGCCCGAGACCCGTCGTGAGGTCCTTCAGGTTCTCGGGATGGCGCGACGAGAACATCACGGGGTGCCCGGCCTTGACGAAGAGAGCGCCGACGGCGCCGCCCATGCGCCCGGCCCCAACCATGCTGATCTTGAGCGGCGGCGCGGTCGTCGCCTGGGCCCTCGCGCGAGCCGGCCGAGCGGCGAGCGCGACCACGCCGAGCCCGCACCCGGCAAGCTTGAGAAAGTTGCGGCGGCCGTGATCAGCGGCGTGATTCCCTGCCATATCTCTCTCCTTCTTCAGGCCTACCGTGTACCTCACCTTATCCGCCGAACGCGCCGGCTAAGCTGCGGCGCGCGTGCGCAACCATGCATCCGCCGCGGGCCTCCTGCGCGCCGCCGGCTTAAGCCGGTTGTTAGGCGTCGCGCTCAACGCGTGAAACCTGTACCGCAAGAGCCACTCCACTGACCATCAGCATCGATGTCGCGACTAGTAATAGAGCGAGTAAAGGATAGAAGCTCAGCGGCACTGGGCCTCGATGCCTGCCGAACACGATTGCCTCAGGCCAAGCCAACATCGCCAACGCGAATGCTGGGATCTGAAGCGGACCGCCCGCGTGCTCTACCCCGTACCACCCAACGCACGCCAAAACCGCACGCATGATGCCGACCGAAGATCCTATTGCAACACTTGAACGCCACAGAGCACGCGCGCCACGTCTCGTGCTGAAGAACCGGTACAGGAGAACTATGGCTCCTGAGCACAACAACACTATGACCGGGATCAGCATTTACCCGCCCAAGAAGTGGTGGTCTGAGCGTTTAAGACGTTCTTCCGACACATCAGTTTGACCTAAAGACGCCTAACGCCGCGGTGAGCGGCGCGCGAAGCGCGTCCGCTCTACTGCGAAGTTAGGCGGGCCAACTTGCAGGTTCGAGCACGACCCGAATGTTTCGCCGTTCGCATCCCAGAATGGGATGAAGGACTTCACCGACTGCTGTCCTCCAGCCGCGCCTACTTTGCGCGTTTCCAGACCACCGTCGCGGTTCCGCCGCCCGACGCGGCCGCGGCCGTGTACCGCAGTTGGTCACCGCCGATGGTGAACGGCCGCTTCTGTTCAGTCCCGCTCCAATTGGGGAATGTGGCGGTCTCGATCTTGAAGGTAAAGGTCTTGTCCGCCGCGTTGACGGATAAGATTCCGAAGTGGGCGAGGCTCCCCCCGACGATCGCCTTGTTTTCCTCCGCAGTGGCTGTTGTGCGGTTGTTGGAGGCAACCTTGGGAAGATCGGCACGCGAGAAGGCGATCACATAGCGACCGTTGGCATCCACTATCAGGATGCCTCTCGGATTTGGACCGAACGTGTCGGTCTTGTTCCCGCCCTGCTCGGTTACGGCGGAGACGAGCGTCCAGGTTCCGACGAAGTCCTTGGCGGTCTGAGCGAAGGCGTCGCCAGCGGCCAGGACCATTCCCAGAAACAACAATCCCATAGTGCCCAGAGTGAGCTTGCCCACCCGCTT
>DATFVL010000048.1 GCA_035260325.1 Candidatus Methylomirabilota bacterium
CCTCCGCGACGCCGTCGCGCTCGGCGCGGTCCGGACGCTCCGCAAGCCGTTCGGCCGGGCGGAGCTCCTGGACGCCGTCCGCGCCGCGCTCGGCGGCTGATCACCCGGCGCGCGCGAGGAAGTCCAGGCAGATCGCGTTGAACGCGTCGGGCCGCTCCCACATGTAGCCGTGGCCCGCGCCGGGGACGAGCCGGAGCTCGGCCCCGGGAATGCGCTTCGCCAGCTCGCGCGCGAAGCGCGGCGGCACGAGCGTGTCCTCCTCGGCGACCGTCACCAGCGTCGGGCAGCGGATCGCCGCGAGCCGGTCCAGCGTGTCGTGCTCCTCCACCGCCTCGGCCTGGCGCAGGAAGCCCGCGAGCGACTGCGGGTGCGGGTTGGCGATCGCGGTCTGCAGCACGGCCTCGACGAGCTCGGGCCGCTCCGCGTAGGTCACCGGCGCGAAGAGCCAGAGCGCCATCGAGCGCAGCCGCTCCTCGAGCGAGAGCTTCGCGCGCTGGACGCGCCAGACGTCGAGCAGCGCCCGCATGTAGGCGTCCTGCCGCGCGAGCGTTGCGTGGAGCTGGAGCGAGCGCACCCGCCGCGGCGCGCGGAGGGCGAGCTCCTGGGCGATCATCCCGCCCATCGAGACGCCGACGATGTGGGCGCGCTCGACGCCGAGCCGGTCCAGCAGTCCCACGGTGTCGTCGGCCATGAGGGCGATCGTGCAGGGGGTGTCCGGCTGGTCGGTCTGCCCCGCGCCGCGGTTGTCGAACGCGATCACGCGGTAGCGCTCGGCGAAGGGGCGGAGCTGGAAGGCCCAGGCGGTGTGGTCGCCGCCGAAGCCCATGATGAGGACGACGGGGTCGCCGGCGCCGGCCTCCACGTAGAACATCTCGATGTCCCCGACGCGGACCCTCGGCATTGGGGGGTTGCCGCCGGCAGGCGCGCGGTGCTACCGGATCGCGACGCCGGTGCGGACCTGGCAGGCGACCCAGTGGCCCTGCGAGACCTCCTTGAGCACCTGCTCGTTCTCGGAGCACGAGGGCACGCGGAGCGCGCAGCGCGTGTGGAAGCGGCAGCCCGAGGGCGGGTTGATGGGGCTGGGCACGTCGCCCTCGAGGAGGATGCGCTTGCGCCGCATCGTCGGGTCCGGGATCGGCACCGCGGAGAGGAGCGCCTCCGTGTACGGGTGCTTCGGGTTCGTGTAGAGCTCCTTCGCGGGGGCGATCTCGACGATCTTGCCGAGGTACATCACGGCCACGCGCGTCGAGATGTGCTCGACGACCGAGAGGTCGTGCGCGATGAAGAGGTAGGTGAGGCCAAACTTCGCCTGGAGGTCCTCGAGCAGGTTGATGATCTGCGCCTGGATCGAGACGTCGAGCGCCGAGACGGGTTCGTCGGCGACGATCAGCTTCGGGCTGACCGCGAGCGCGCGCGCGATGCCGATGCGCTGGCGCTGGCCGCCGGAGAACTCGTGCGGGTAGCGGCGCAGATGATCGGGCTGGAGGCCGACGGTCTCGAGGAGCTGCACGACGCGTTCCTCGCGCGCCTTGCGGTTCGGCGCGAGCTTGTGGATGACGAGCGCCTCGCCGATGATCGAGCCGACCGTCATCCGTGGATTCAGCGACGCGTACGGGTCCTGGAAGATGATCTGCATTTCCTTCCGGAGCGCGCGTAGCGACCGCTTGTCGAGCGTCGTCACGTTCTGCCCGTGGAACCACACCTCGCCCGACGTCGGCTCGATCAGGCGCAGGATCGACCGGCCCGTCGTGGACTTGCCGCAGCCCGATTCGCCCACGAGCCCGAGCGTCTCGCCGGGCAGGATCTCGAAGGAGACGTCGTCCACGGCGTGGACCCGCGCGACCTCGCGCGAGAAGAGGCCGCCGCGGATCGGGAAGTACTTCTTGAGGTTCTTGATCCTGAGTAGGGGTTCCACCATGGCGCGCCTCAGTAGAGGAAGCAGGCCACCTTGTGGCCCGGCCGGAGTTCCTTGAGCCGCGGATCGCTCTCGGTGCATTTCGACATGACGAACTGGCAGCGCGGCGCGAACCGGCAGCCCGGCTTCACGTCGCCGCGCAGTGTCGGCACGGTGCCGGGGATGGCCTCGAGCCTCTGACGCTGCGTCGCCGCCAGATCGATGCGGGGGATCGATCGGAGGAGGCCCTGCGTGTAGGGGTGGAGCGGCTCCTTGAACAGCTCCTTGACCGGCGCCTCCTCCGCGACCTGCGCGCCGTACATGACGATCACGCGCTGCGCCGTCTCGGCGATCACGCCCATGTCGTGGGTGATCAAGAGGATGGCCATGCCGAGCTTCGCCTTGAGCTCGTTCAGGAGCTCGAGGATCTGCGCCTGGATCGTCACGTCGAGCGCCGTCGTCGGCTCGTCGGCGATGAGGAGGTTGGGGTTACACGAGAGCGCCATGGCGATCATGATGCGCTGGCGCATCCCGCCCGAGAGCTGGTGCGGGTACTCCTTCACGCGGCGCTCGGCGTTGGGGATGTGCACGAGCTTGAGCATCTCGATCGTCTTGTCCATCGCGTCGCGGCGGCCGAGACGCTCGTGGAGGCGGACGGCCTCGGCGATCTGCTCCCCGCACGTGAAGACCGGGTTCAGCGAGGTCATCGGTACCTGGAAGATCATCGAGATCTCTTTGCCGCGGATCTTGCGCATCTGGGCGGGGGGCAGCTCGAGGAGGCTCCGGCCGGCGTAGGTGATCGTGCCCTCGACGATGCGGCCGGGCGGCGTGGGGATGAGCCGCATGATCGAGAGCGCCGTGACGCTCTTGCCCGAGCCCGACTCGCCGACGATGCCCAGCGTCTCGCTCTTGTCGATGTAGAGGTCCACCCCGTCGACGGCGCGCACGACGCCCTCGTCGGTGAAGAAGTACGTCTTCAAGCCCTTGACGTCCAGAAGCCGTTCGGCCATGGCTCCCCCTAGAGCTTACCCGTGAGTTCGCCGAGGGCCGCGAGCGCGCGCTCGATGTCCTCGGCGTCGACGTCCTTGTGTGTGACGCAGCGAATCGACGCGGGGCCGATCGCGTGGATCTTGACCTTCGCGGCGGCGCAGCCCGCGACCAGCTCGGCCGTCGTGGCCTGCGCCGCGCCGGGGCCCCGGGGGTGCTCCACCGCGAGGATCACGATGTTCGTCTGCACGTTCGCCGGGTCCACCCGGAGCCGCGGGAGCTTCGCGAGCCCCTCGGCGAGCCGCCGGGCGTTGGCGTGGTCCTCGGCCAGCCGGTCCACCATGCGCTCGAGCGCGACGAGGCCGGCCGCGGCGAGGACGCCGGCCTGCCGCATCCCGCCCCCGACCATCTTGCGGACGCGCCGGGCGCGCGCGATGAAGTCGCGCGCGCCGCACACGACGGAGCCGACCGGCGCGGCGAGGCCCTTCGAGACGCAGAACGTGACCGAGTCGGCGTGGCGCGCGAACTCGGCGGCCGGGCGCCGGAGCGCGACCGCGGCGTTGAAGAGGCGCGCGCCGTCCAGATGGACGGGCACGCCCGCGCCGTGCGCGACCGCGGCGACGGCCTCGATCTCCTCGGGGGTGCAGCAGGTCCCGCCGTGCCGGTTGTGCGTGTTCTCGAGGCAGACGAGCCCCGTCGGCGGGATGTGGATGTTCGCGGGGCGGAGCGCCTCGCGCACCTGCTCGGGCGAGAGGAAGCCGCGCGCCGTCTTCACGGGGCGCATCTGGACGTTGCCGATGACGGCGGAGCCCGCGACCTCGTAGTTGAAGATGTGCGAGTCGAGGTCGAGGACGACCTCCTGGCCGGCGCGCGTGTGGCTCACGACCGACACGAGGTTGCCCATCGTGCCGGAGGCGACGAAGAGGCCGGCTTCCTTGCCGAGCCGCTCGGCCGCCACCGCCTCCAGGCGCTTGACGGTCGGGTCCTCCTCCCAGACGTCGTCGCCCACCTCGGCGCGGGCCATCGCCTCGCGCATCGCGGGGGTCGGGAGGGTGAGCGTGTCGGAGCGGAGGTCGACGACGTCGTGCACGGCCGCTACCTCTGGGCCCGCAGGCGCTGGGCGGCGCGCCGTCCGAAGTCGGTGTAGCCGTACTCGTCGGAGAGGCGGCGGAGCAGCCGGACCGCGTCCGCGTTCTTGCCCTCGTAGAAGTTGACCTCGGCGAGGAGGTAGAGCGCCTCGGGCACCACGAGCGACCGCGGGTAGTCCCGGAGGACCAGCTCGAGCCGCTGCCGGGCGTTGCTCGGATTGCCCTGAGTGAAGTAGTAGCTGGCGACCCAGACCTCCTTCTGCGCGAGCCGCCCGCGGCAGATGTCGATCTTGGCGAGCCCGTCGGTCGCGTAGCGGCTCTCGGGGTACTCCTTGACGAGCTTCCTGAACTGGTCGAGCGCCTTCTGGGTGAGGCCCTGGTCCTGCTCGACCGGCTTCATCTGGTCGTAGTAGCTCATCGCGAGCCGGTACTGGACGAGGTCGGCGATCTGGTGACGCGGATAGAACGACATGAACAAATCGAACTCGGCGATCGCCTTGTCGAAGTCGCCCTCGCGGTAGTGGGTCTCGCCGATGAGGAAGCGGGCGCGCGCGGCGTACGAAGAGGTCGGGTGGCGCTCGACGATCCTTTTGAAGCTCGCGCGGGCATCGTCGTAGCGCTTCCGGGCGAGGTCCTGCTCGCCGATCGAGGAGAGCTCTTCCGCCGGCAGGATCGGCGTCGGCGCGGGCTTCATCCAGCCGCAGCCGCCCGCCACCAGGAGCAGGCCTGCGAGGAGTACGCGCATGCACGGGACAGGGGAGCCAACCATGAAAACTGGCCCATACTTATAACACAAGTCCACGGGCAAAAAACGCTTTGACTTCCGCGGCGCTGCCCGGTATTACGGAACCGTCCAGGAGGCGTTCTTATGGCCGTGCCGCGCATGCTCCGGGTGCGCCAGACCTTCCCCCGTTCCCGCGTGGCCGACATCCCGCGGGCCGTCGCCGCGGCGCTCGCGGGCGCCGAGGTCCGGATCAAGCGGGGCGACACCGTCGCGGTCGGGGCGGGCAGCCGGGGCATCGCCAACATCGACGTCGTCGTGGGCGCCACGGTGCGGTGGCTCAAGGACCTCGGCGCCCGGCCCTTCGTGTTCCCCGCGATGGGCAGCCACGGCGGCGGGACCCCGGAGGGCCAGCTCTCCGTCCTCGAGCACTACGGCATCACCGAGGCGGCGATGGGCTGCCCGATCCGCGCGACGATGGACGTCGTGCAGGTGGGCGAGGCGCTCGGGCTGCCCGTGTGGCTCGACCGCTGGGCTTCGGAGGCCGACTGGATCGGCCTCGTCAACCGCGTCAAGCCGCACACCGACTTCAAGGGCACGATCGAGTCGGGCCTGTTCAAGATGATGACGATCGGGCTCGGCAAGTACAAGGGCGCGATCCAGTACCACCGCGCCAACATCCACCACGGCTACGAGACCGTCATCACGGCGGTGGGCCGCGAGATGTTGAAGAAGGCCCGCATCGGCTTCGGCGTCGGCGTCGTCGAGAACGGCTACGACGAGACCGCGCGCATCGAGGCCTTCAACGCCGAGAACCTCGAGGCCGGCGAGCGCCGCCTGCTCAAGGACGCGCGCGAGTGGATGGCGCGGCTGCCGTTCTCGCCGATCGACGTGCTGGTCGTCGAGGAGATGGGCAAGAACATCTCGGGCGCCGGCATGGACACGAACGTCATCGGGCGGCCGTCGAACCCACACGAGCCGTTTCCGGCCGACCCGAAGATCCTGTGGATCGTCGCGCTCGACCTGACCGAGGAGAGCTATGGCAACGCCATCGGCATCGGCAACGCCGACTTCACGACGCGTCGGCTCGTGGACAAGATCGACATGAAGCCGACGCTGATCAACGCGATCACCGCGTGCGCGCCCAACGGCGCCAAGATCCCGCCGGCGTACGACACGGACCGGGAGGCGATCGAGACGGCCCTGTCGTGCATCGGGCTCACGCCGCCCGAGAAGGCGCGCGTCATCCGCATCCGGAGCACGCTGATGCTGGGCGAGATCGAGGTGTCCGAGGCCTTCCTGCCCGAGCTGGCCAAGCGGCCCGAGCTCAAGCGGCTTACCGATCCCGCGCCGCTGCCGTTCGACGCAGCGGGACGGTTGATCCCGCTCGCTCACGATTAGCGCCGGCGTCGCGTCCGGGGGGGAGGCGCGGCCGTCGTGAGGGCGCGCGTCATCCTGATCATCGGCGTCACGGTCGGCGTGGCCGCGCTCGCGTACGGCAGCTGGGCCTGGTACCAGTCGGCCCACTACGTCTGGACCGACGACGCCTACGTCGAGGGCACGATCTCGCCCATCAGCGCGAAGGTCGGAGGCCCGGTCGCCGAGATGCGCGTGCGGGACAACCAGGCCGTGAAGCAGGGCGAGCTGCTGGTCCGCGTGGACCCGCGCGATTACGAGGCGAAGGTGGCCCAGACGCGCGCCGCCGTCGCGACGGCCGAGGCGGCCCTGCGCGCCGCGCGCTCCGACGTGCCGCTCACGCGCGAGTCGACGACCGCGCAGATCGCCCAGGCGCGCGCGAGCCTCCAGGCGGCGATCGTCGCCGTGCGCGGGGCCGAGTCGGCGGTCGACCAGGCGCGCGCGGGGCTCGAGGCCAAGCGCGCCGCGGTGGCCGCCATGCGCGCCGACCTCGCGGGCGCAGAGAGCGCCCAGCGCGAGGCCGTCCGGGAGCTCGAGCGGCAGCGCGCACTGTTCAAGGACGGCCTCGTCGCGCGCCGCGACTTCGACCGCGCCGAGGCGGCCTCCGAGACCGGCTCCTCGACCGTCGAGGCGATCCAGCGCCGGCTCGTCGCGACCGAGCGCGACGTGGAGCAGACCGAGGCCGAGCTCGGCTCGCGTCTCCACGCTGTGGACCAGGCCAAGCAGCGCGTGGCCGAGGCGCGGGCCGCCCTCGCCCACGCGGAGAGCCAGACCCACCAGGTCGCGATGAAGGACGCCGAGGTGAGCCGCGCGGAGGCCCGGCTGAAGGAGACGCAGGCCGACCTCGCGTTCGCCGAGCTCCAGCTCCAGTACACCGAGATCCGCGCGCCGCTCGACGGCCTCGTCTCCAAGCGGTCGGTGGAGATGGGGCAGATCGTCCAGATGGGCCAGCCGCTGCTCGCGATCGTCCCGCTCCACGACGTCTGGGTGCTCGCGAACTTCAAGGAGAGCCAGCTCGCGCGCATCCGGGCCGGCCAGCCGGTCGAGGTCCGCGTGGACGGCTTCCCCGGCATGCGGTTCCACGGCATCGTCGACTCGGTCGCCGCCGGCACCGGCGCCCGCTTCTCGCTCCTGCCGCCCGAGAACGCCACCGGCAACTGGGTGAAGGTGGTCCAGCGCGTGCCGGTGAAGATCGTGCTCGATCCGAAGGACTACGGAAACCCGCACACCCTCCGCGCGGGCATGTCGGCGGTCGTCTCGATCCGCGTGAAGTAGCGGCGCGGGCGCTACGCCGTCTTCGGCCCGCCCGGCACCTGGTAGAGGTACTCCTTCAGGTACTCGATCTCCGCACCGTGGTCCTCGATCGCAACCCGCATGAGGTCGCGGATCGAGAGCATGGAGAGGAGGCGCTCGCCGCTGACGACCGGCAGGTGGCGGATGTTCGCCTGGTCCATCTTCTGCATCGCGGACTGGTAGTCCTCGTCGGCGTCGGCGACGACGAGCCGCGAGGTCATGACGTCGGCCACCGGCGTGCGCGCGGGGTCGAGCCCGCGGTCCACGACCTTCTGCACGACGTCGCGCTCGGAGAAGACCCCGCAGAGCCGGTCGCCGTCGAGGACCGCGACGATGCCGACGTTGTTGGCCGCCATGGACCGGGCCGCGTCGGCGACCGTGGCGCTGCGCTTCACCGTGAAGAGGAATCCGTGGCGCATGATGTCCCGTAGCTTCTTCATCGCCGACACCCCCAGCGATCCGGGCCAGTCACTGCTCAGGGAAGAGTGAGGCCCAGTCTACCGCGGGTCGAGCAGCTTCTCCATGATGATGGTGTCGACCCACTCGCCGTCGAGCCGGCCCTGCTCCTTGTAGACGCCGACGGTCCGGAAGCCGAGCTTCGTGTAGAGCGCCATGCCGCCCTCGTTGAAGGGGAACGCGGAGAGGACCAGCTTGTGGAAGCCGTGCTCGCGGCCGAGAGCGATGAGCCGCTCGAGCAGCACCCGCCCGACGCCCTTGCCGCGCCAGGCGCGCTCGACGTAGATCGAGAAGTCGGCAACGAAGCGGTAGGCCTCGCGCGGGCTGAAGACGTTGAGGCTTCCCCAGCCCACGAGGTCCCCGGCGGTCTCCGCGACGATCACCGGATGGCGGGGGCTCCGGCCGGCGAGCCACCGCCGGCGCTCCTCGGGCGTCCGGAGCTCGGTCTCGAGCGTGGCGACGCGGTCCTCGATCCCCTGGTTGTACATGCGACAGATCGCCTCGGCATCCGCCGGCGTCGCGAGCCGGACGCGGGACTCGGTCACGCGAGCTCCCGCGCGTCGAGGCGCCCCTCCCGCTGCAGGCGCGCGAACTCGTCGAGCGTCTTGCGCACGCCGGCGTCGAGCGTGGTCGCGGGCGCGGGGCCGAGGTCCTTCTGGTAGCGCGTGTCGTCGAGCGCCGCGGGGAAGGGCATCGGCTGCTCGACGTGGCTGATGAGGCCGTCCGCGCTGGGCCACGCGCGGCCGATCAGCTTCACGACGTTCCGAATGGCCGCCGACGCGCCGTGGAGGTTGTAGACCCGCGCGCCCTCGAGCCGCGAGTCCGCCGCGGCCAGGAGCGCGCGGGCGACGTCCGCCACGTAGATCAGATCGGTCGAGCCGCCCCAGCGGATCTGGAACTTCTTGCCGAGCACGGCCGCCTTCATCGCGAGGGTCGGATCGGCCGTGACGCCGAAGTCGCGCCCGGGCCCGTAGACGGAGAGGGGACGGAAGCCCATGGACGGGATCCCGTGCTCCTCCCAGGAGATGCGCGCCGTGTCCTCGTTGGCGACCTTGTAGACGCCGTAGTGCGTCGCCGGGAGCCGCGGCGCGTCGTCGCGCACGGGGCCGGGCGGATAGAGGCCGGGCGCGCCGAACACGGCGGCCGACGACGCGTAGACCACGCGCTCGACGCGGCCCGCGCGCGCGGCCTCGAAGACGTTGGCCGTGCCGACGACGTTGACCGAGGCACCCCGCACCGGGTCCTGACGGCAGAGCGGCACCTGCCATGCGGCGAGGTGGACGATGCGGCGGATCCCGTGCTCCCGCACCACGCGGCCGAGCGCGTCGCGGTCGGTGACGTCGCCGCGCACGGCCGTCACCCGGCGCGCGACGTCGTCGGCCACGAGCATCCGCAGGCGCCAGGGATCGTCGGCGAGGTCGAAGACGACGGGGCGCTCGCCGCCCGCGAGCAGGCCGCGCACGACCCACGCGCCGATGCAGCCGAACGCGCCGGTCACCAGCGTGGTCATGAACGGGAATATAATGCCCCTCGTGTTCCGGAGCGAGCGGTTCTTCCGCGAGGCGTGGCCGCAGATCTCCCACGCCTTCGAGTCGCCGACCGACGCGGCGAGCGAGGTCCAGTGGATCGCCGGCCTCGCCGCGCTCGAGCCGCCCGCCCGCGTCCTCGACGCCCCGTGCGGCTTCGGCCGCCACTCGATCGAGCTCGCGCGCCTCGGCTTCGCGGTCACGGGCGTGGACTTCAGCGAGACCGAGCTCGACCGCGCGCGCAAGGCGGCGCGCGAGGCGGGCGTCGAGCTGACGCTCGCGTGCGAGGACATGCGCGACATGGAGTTCTCGGGCGCGTTCGACCTCGCCGTGAACCTGTTCAGCTCGATCGGCTTCTTCTCCGACGACGAGGACCGGCTGCTGCTCGACCGCTTCTGGCGCGCGCTCAAGCCGGGCGGCTGCTTCGTCCTCGACACGCGCAACCGCGACCAGCTCGTGCGCTCGCTCCCGCCCGAGGAGCGCAAGCGCGTGAACGGCTGGACGCTCCGCATCGAGAACGCGTTCGACCCGGCGACGAGCCGCTGGCGCGCCCGGTGGTTCCGGCTCAAGCGCGCCACGGCCAAGAGCAAGGAGACCGCGCAGGAGCTGATCGGCGAGAGCGAGATCCGCCTCTACTCGGCCCACGAGCTCTCGGCGATGCTGCGCCCCGAGCGCTGGAGCCGGGTCGAGCTCTACGGCGGGCTCGACGGCACGCCGTTCTCGCTGGACGCCCCGCGGCTCGTCCTGGCCGCCTGGAAATAGCCGCTCGCGACGAAAGGAGATCGCTCGATGGCCGCCGACTCCCGCCCGCTGGTCGTGCTGGCAGGCCCCATCCATCCCGACGGCAAGGCGCTCCTCGAGAAGGAGGCGCGCGTCGTCGTCTGCGAGGACGAGACCGAGGCCGGCCTCGCGCGGGCCGCCGCCGACGCCCAGGGGATCCTGTTCCGGATCCGGCCAAGCTGCACCGCGAGCCTCATGGGCGCCTGCAAGCAGCTCAAGGTGATCGGCCGGCACGGCGTCGGCCTGGACACGGTGGACATCCCCGCCGCGACGCGGCTCGGCGTCGCGGTGGTCCACGCGCCGGGCTCGAACTCCCAGGCCGTGGCCGAGCACGCGCTGATGCTGATGCTCGTCTGCGTCAAGCGCACGCTTCTGATCGACAAGATGACGCGCGGGGGAGACTGGGGCGCCAAGCGCAGGGCGGCCGGCAACGCGCCCAACACGGAGCTCGCCGGCAAGACGCTGGGGATCGTGGGCGTCGGCAACGTCGGCCGCCGCGTGGCGAAGTTCGCGGGGGCGATCGGCATGCGCGTCCTCGGCTACGACAAGTACGTCCCCGACGACGAGGTCCGGCGCCGGGGCGCCGAGCCCGTGAAGAGCCTCGAGGCGCTGCTGCCGCAGGTGGACGTCCTCACGTGCCACACGCCGCTCACGCCCGAGACGCGGCACATGATCAACGAGAAGACCCTCGCGCTCATGAAGCCGGGCGCGATCTACGTCAACACCTCGCGCGGCCCGGTGCAGGAGGAGCGCGCCCTCTTCGAGGCGCTCACGCGCGGCCGGCTCGCGGCCGCGGGCCTCGACGTCTGGGAGGAGGAGCCGACGCCACGGGACAACCCGCTGCTCAACCTCGAGAACGTCGTCTGCTCGTCGCACGTCGCCGGCGTCACGCGCGAGGCGACGCGCCAGGCGGCGATGCAGGTCTGCGGCGAGATGCTGCGCGTGCTGCGCGGCGCGCGGCCTGACGTGCTGGTCAACCCCGACGTGTGGCCGCGCCTCGGCCAGCGGTAGGGAGCGGCGCCGATGAGCGGCGTCGGTCGCTCGCGATCGCACGTTAGCCAGCCGGAAGAGGCGATGCTAAGATGCACCCACGGGTGGTTGTCATGAGTAAAGTCGAGAAGATCGAGCAGCAGGTGCAGTCC
This sequence comes from Candidatus Methylomirabilota bacterium, assembly GCA_035260325.1. NCBI lineage: Bacteria > Methylomirabilota (SeqCode) > Candidatus Methylomirabilota bacterium. Next base: position 11,304 of record DATFVL010000048.1, read on the forward strand.
CTCTCCCCGCAGGAGCTTGCCCAGTTTCGTACATGGTTCCTCGAGTTCGATTGGGCGGCTTGGGATCGCCAGCTTGAACGTGATGTCCGTGACGGAAAGCTCGACGGCCTTGCCGAAAAGGCGCTTCGCGACCACGCGACCGGTAAGACCAAGCCCCTCTGACCCACCACGCGTCCCCCGACTTCTGGGCACGTTACAGATCCTTGCCCGAGGACATCCAGAAGCTCGCCGATCTCGCCTTCGAGCGCCTCAAACAGGATCCGCGTCACCCGTCGCTTCACTTCAAGAAAGTTGGACGCTTCTGGTCTGCGCGCGTAGGTGGTCACCACCGCGCTCTCGCCGTTGAGGTCACTGATGGTTTCGTCTGGTTCTGGATCGGCGGCCACGCCGACTACGACCGGCTGCTCGGCTGAGGGCGGGAAATGCGATATTGGAGGTAGAATCGCTGCATGCCCATCGACACGCGCCATCCGAGGGAGATCCGGCAGGACATCCGGCGGGGCAAGCTGACGGGCATCACGGCGGGCCTCGGGCAGAACTTCGTCCAGGCGAACCTCGCCGTGCTCCCGAAGGACCTGGCCTACGACTTCCTGCTCTTCTGCCAGCGGAACCCGCGCCCGTGCCCGCTCCTGGAGGTGACCGACGTCGGCTCCGCGGAGCCCGTGGGTGTCGCCCGGGGCGCCGACCTGCGCACGGACATCTCGAAGTACCGCATCTACAAGGACGGCGTCCTCGCCGACGAGGTGACGGACGCGACGCCCTACTGGCGGGACGACCTCGTCGCGTTCCTCCTCGGCTGCTCGTTCACGTTCGAGTGGGCGCTGCTCGACGCCGGGATCCGGCTCTGGCACGTCGAGCAGGGGAAGAACGTCGCGATGTGGCGCACGTCCGTCCAGTGCCGCCCGGCGGGCGTGTTCCACGGGCCCATGGTCGTCTCGATGCGCCCGATCGCTCCCGCCGACCTCGCCAAGACGGTGACCGCGAGCGCCCGGTTCCCCGGCGCCCACGGCGCGCCGGTCCACATCGGCGACCCCGCGGTCATCGGCATCAAGGACATCGCGCGTCCCGAGTGGGGCGACGCGCAGGAGTTCAGGCCGGGCGACGTGCCGGTGTTCTGGGCGTGCGGCGTCACGCCCCAGGCCGTCGCGCTCGCCTCGAAGCCCTCGTTCATGATCACGCACAGCCCGGGGCACATGTTCATCACCGATCTGCCGAACTCCGCCCTCGCGGCGCTCTAGGCCGTTGCGGTTCCAGCCGGCCGGTGACCTCGCCGTTTCGATCGAGCTCGGCGAGGAGATCAGCGTCGAGGTGAACACGCGGGTGCGCGCCCTCGAGTACCTGATCCAGCAGAAGGCCCTCCCGGGCGTCGTCGAGATGGTCCCGAGCTTCCGCGCGCTGCTCGTCTACTACGACCCGCGCCAGGTCGGCTACGACGAGCTCTGCGCGCGGATCACCGAGCTCGCCCCGCAGGCCACGACCGCGGCCCTGCCGCCCTCGCGGGCGATCGAGCTGCCGTGCTGCTACGCGGACCCCGAGCTCGGCCTCGACCTCGAGGCGGCGGCGGAGCGGCTCGGGCTGCCGCCCGGCGAGCTCGTGAGGCTCCACAGCGGGGCCGAGTACGTCGTCTACTTCATCGGCTTCACGCCCGGGCTCCCGTACATGACGGGCATGCCCGAGCGCATCCACCTCCCGCGCCTCGACACGCCGCGCACGAAGACGCCCCCCGGCAGCGTGGCGATCGGCGGCACGCAATGCTGCATCTACTCCGTGGATAGCCCGGGCGGATTCTGGGTCCTCGGCCGCACGCCGCTCCGGCTCTACGATCCCGACGCGAGCGAGCCGACCCTGCTGCGTCCGGGCGACCGCGTGCGCTTCCGCCCGATCGACCGCGTCGAGTACGATCGGATCCTGGCCCGCGTCGAGGCGCGCGCCTACGCGCCGGTGATCGCGTGATCCGGATCCTCGACCCGGGGCCGCAGACGACCGTGCAGGACCTCGGGCGGGCGGGGCAGCTCCGCTACGGGATCCCGCCCTCCGGGCCCGTGGACCGCTTCGCGTTCGTCCTCGCGAACCGGCTCGTCGGGAACCCCGACGGCGCCGCCGCGCTCGAGTGCACGCTCGCGGGTCCGCGCTTCGAGGTGCAGACGCCACGCGCGATCGCCGTCACCGGCGCCGACATGCAGCTCACGGTGAATGGCCGCGAGGCGCCGCGCTGGGCCACGGTCGCGCTGAAGCCCGGCGACGTGGTGCGGCTCGGCCCGGCGCGCTCGGGCGTGCGCGGCTACATCGCGTTCTCGGGCGGGCTCGACGTGCCGCCCGTGCTCGGCTCGCGCGCGACGTACCTGCGTGGGCGTCTCGGGGGCCTGGAGGGTCGCGCGCTCCGGAAAGACGACCAGCTCCGCCTCGGCCCGGTGCCGCCGCCGCCGGCGCGGCGCGTGGCGTCGCGTGCGGTGCCGGAGTACGGCGGCGAGCCCACGCTGCGCGTGGTGCTCGGTCCGCAGGCCGACCGCTTCACCAAGGAGGGCATCGGCGCCCTCCTCGGGAGCTCGTACGAGATGCTGCCGCAGTCCGACAGGATGGGCGCGCGCCTGCGCGGCCCGCGCATCCCGCACACCCGCGGCCACGACATCATCTCCGACGGGATCGCGCTCGGCTCGATCCAGGTGCCCGGGGACGGCCAGCCGATCGTGCTGCTCGTGGATCGGCAGTCCACGGGCGGCTACACGAAGGTGGCGACCGTCTGCTCGTTCGATATCGGCCGCATCGGCCAGGTCAAGCCCGGCCAGTCCGTGCGGTTCCGCGCCGTCACCGTGGAAGAGGCGCACGGGCTGCTGCGCCAGTGGGACGCATCCCTCGAGGGAGCGCTGAGAGAGGAGACCGCATGAGCGTCGACAAGGAGCTTGCAGAGTACACCGCGAAGACGGCCCGCTCGCGCGCGCTGCACGACGACGCGCTGGCGGTCATGCCCGGCGGCAACAGCCGGACGACCACGTTCTTCGACCCGTACCCGTTCTACATCCAGCGCGGGCAGGGCGCCCACATCTGGGACGTCGACGGCACCGACCGCCTCGACTTCAACGGCAACTACACGAGCCTGATCCTGGGCCACGCCCACCCGGACGTGGTGAAGGCGGTCCAGCAGGCGGCCGAGCAGGGCCTCTCGTTCCCGGGCCCGACGGAGCACGAGATCCGTCTCGCCGAGGCGCTCAAGCGCCGGGTGCCGTCGGTCGAGAGCCTCCGCTTCACGAACTCCGGGACCGAGGCGACGATGAACGCGGTGCGGCTCGCGCGCGCCTTCACCGGCCGGCACAAGATCGCCAAGTTCGAGGGCGCGTACCACGGCACGCACGACTGGGTGATGGTGAGCGTCTCCGGCGACCCGAAGGCGGGCGGGAGCCGGAAGCGCCCGAAGTCGGTCGCCTGGTCGGCAGGGCTGCCGCCGCAGGTGCTGAAGCACGTCGTCGTCCTGCCCTGGAACGACCCGGAGGCGTGCGAGCAGATCCTCGAGGCGGAAGGCCCGCAGCTCGCGTGCCTGCTCGTGGACCCGATGCTCTGCAACGCCGGGCTCATCGCGCCTGCCGACGGCTTCTTGCAGCGCCTGCGCGCCGTCACCGAGCGGCACGGGATCCTCCTGGTCTTCGACGAGGTGATCTCGTTCCGCATCGCGTGGGGCGGGGCTCAGGAGCGCTTCGGCGTCCGGCCGGACCTGACGACGTTCGGCAAGATCATCGGCGGTGGCCTCCCGGTGGGCGCCTTCGGCGGCCGGGCCGACGTCATGGGCTTCTACGACCCGCGCAAGGGCGGCGCGCGCATCAGCCACGGCGGGACGTTCAACGCCAACCCGGTGACGATGGCCGCGGGCCTCGCGACCCTGAACGCGCTCACGCCCGAAGCGTACACGCGGCTCGACGCGCTCGGCGAGCGGCTGCGCGGCGGCGTGACGCGCCTGCTGGCTGCGACCCGGCGCAAGGGCCAGGCGACCGGCGCTGGCTCGCTCTTCTGGCTCCACTGGACGCCCGAGACGCTGACGGACTACCGCTCGGCGCGCCCGAAGGACGCGGAGGCGCCGCTGCGCGTCTTCCTCGGCCTCCTGAACGAGGGCATTCTCCTGACGCCGCGAGGGCTCGGCGCCTGCTCGCTCGCGATGACGGACGAGGACGTGGACCGGTTGATCAACGCGCTTGCCAGGGTGACGGCGCGCGCGTAGGGGGCTCGACATGGCGACCAAGCACATCGACATCAACTGCGACATGGGCGAGAGCTACGGGCGCTGGACGCTTGGCGCCGACGACGAGATCATGCCTCACATCACCTCGGCGAACGTCGCGTGCGGCTTCCACGGCGGCGACCCGCACGTGATGCGGAAGACCGTGGAGAACGCGGTCAAGCACGGCGTGGCGATCGGCTCGCACCCCGGGCTCCCCGATCTCATGGGCTTCGGCCGGCGCCGCATGGAGGTCACGCCGCAGGAGCTGAAGGACTATCACCGGTACCAGACCGGCGCGCTCGGCGCGTTCGTCCGGGCGGCGGGCGTGAAGCTCCAGCACGTGAAGCCCCACGGCATCCAGTACCACATGTTCGAGGAGAACCTGGCTCTCGCGCGCGCCACCGCCGAGCAGGTCCTCGAGCTCGACCCCGAGCTGATCCTGATGACGATGGCGATGACGAAATACGACGCCGAGGCGCGCAAGGTCAAGGGCCTGCGCGTCGCTGCCGAGGGCTTCGCCGACCGCGTCTACGCTGATGACGCCCAGCTCGTCTCGCGCAAGCTCGGCAAGGACGCGCTCGTCGCCGACCCCGCCAAGGCCGCCGAGCAGGCGGTGCGGATGGTGCTGGAGGGGAAGGTGCGCACGATCAGCGGCAAGGTCATCGACGTCAAGGTCGAGACCATCTGCATCCACGGCGACAGCCCGGGCGCGGAGAAGATCGTGGTCGCGGTCCGCGAGGGACTCGTCAAGGCGGGGTGCACGGTGAAGCCGCTTCGGGAGTGGCTGCCCAAGGCCTGAGCTGGACGTCGCACGCTCGCTCGCGACGCCTGACGGCGCGACGGTCGCCTACCGGCTCTGGCGGCCGGCCGCCCCGCGCCGCGTCGTCGTCCTCCTCCACGGCCTCGCGAGCAACGCGACCCGCTGGTCGGAGCTCGTCGCCCATACCTCGCTGAAGGCGGACTGGGACATCCTGCGCCTCGACCTCCGCGGCAACGGCGCCTCCGCCTGGCGCGGGCGCCTCGGCATGGGCGAGTGGTGCGCCGACCTCGCCGGGATCCTCGACGCCGAGGGCTACGCGCGCGCGGTGCTGGTCGGCCACTGCCTCGGCGCCAACGTCGCGATCGAATTCGCGAGCCGTCATCCCGACCGCGTGGCGCGGCTCGTCCTCATCGAGCCGATGCCGTGCGAAGCGCTCACCGGGACGCTCGGAACGGTCGCGCGGCTCAGAGCGCTCTTCGTCCCGGTCGTCGGGCTCGTTCGCGCGCTGAACGCCCTCGGCCTCCGGCGGCGGCGCCTCCGGCCCCTCGACCTCGCCGAATTCGACCGGGAGACGCGCGCGGCGGTGGCGCCCGGCGCCGGTCTGGACGTCCTCGTGAAGCGCCATGCCTCGTGGAGCCTCGACCTCCGCACGACGGCGACGGCCGCCTACCTCCAGATGCTGCTTGCGGTCAGCGACCGCCTGCCCGATCCGGAGACGCTGCGCGCGCCCGGGCTCGCGCTGCTCTCGACCGGCGCCGCGTTCACGGACCCCGCGATCACCGAGCGGTGGCTCGCCCGCGTCCCGCGCTGCCGCATCGTCCGGCTCGACGCGCGGCACTGGATTCCGACCGAGCGCCCCGAGGAGATGCGCCGCGCGATCGAGGAGTTCTGTCGCGCTTGACCGTTTCCCCGCGGCGATGGTCTACTGAGTCGCCCGTGGACACGC
>DATFVL010000049.1 GCA_035260325.1 Candidatus Methylomirabilota bacterium
CCGACACCGCCATGGCGGTGATCGTCGTCTGCATGAGCAGGGCGCCGATCAGCCCGGGCACGATGAAGATCGCCGAGACGAGATCCGGGTTGTACCACGCCCGCACCCGAAAATCGACGGGCGGCGACTCGCGCCGCAGGACCGTGCCCTCGGCGGTCTCCGCCAGCACCCGCAGCGACCGGTCGGAGGCCAGGGCCGTGGCGGCGTTCATGGCGGAGGTCGCGACCATCGGATCCGAAGCGTCGACGACGACCTGGATCTCGGCCGCGCGGCGGGAAAGCTTGCGGGCGAAGTCCGGCGGGATCACGATGCCGACCTTGGCCGTGCCGTCGTCGATCAGGCGCGTGAGCTCGCGATGGCTGCGCACCCAGTGACGGACGTCGAAGTACTGGCTGTTCTCGAGCGCCTCGAGCAGCTTCCGCGCCTCGACGCTCCCGGACTGCTCGAACACCGCCGTGGGCACGTGCTTGACGTCGGTGTTGATGGCCCAGCCGAAGATGAAGACCAGGACGACCGGGATGAAGAGGATGAGCGTGAGGGCGAGCGGGTCACGCCGGAGCTGGATGAACTCCTTGGCGATGATGCCGTAGAGCCGGCTCAGCACCGCCTCAGGCGCCCGGGGCGCCGAGCGCGCGGAGCTGCTCGCGCACGCGGGCCTTCCGCTCCCTGTCGACGAGCGAGACGAAGAGGTCCTCGACCGACGGCTCCACCGCGCGCGCCCAGCCGACGCGAACGCCGCGGGTCTCGAGGAAGCCCGCGACCGCCGCGGCGTCGGGCCCGCCGGGCGCCACGATCAGCCGCAGCCGGACGCCGATGCGAACGACCTCGTCCACCGCCTCCCAATCCGCCAGCGCCTCGGCCGCCACGCGCAGCGGCTCGGCCTCCAGCTCGATCACGGACGCCGCGAAGGCCTCGGTCTTGATCCGGGCCGGGCTGCCCTCGGCGATCAGCCGGCCCTGGTAGATGAAGCCCAGCGTGTCGCAGAGCTCCGCCTCGTCCATGTAGTGCGTCGTCACGACGATGGTGGTGCCCTCGTCGGCCAGGCGACGGATGAGCGCCCAGAACGTGCGACGGGAGACCGGGTCCACGCCCGCCGTGGGCTCGTCGAGAAAGATCAGGCGTGGCCCGTGGACGAGGGCGCACACCAGGGCCAGCCGCTGCCGGTAGCCGCCCGACAGCTCGCCCGCGAGCTGGTGCTCGCGGCCGACGAGATCCGCGAGGCGCAGCATCCGCTCCATCCGCGGCCGCCGCTCGTCGCGCGGCACCATGTAGAGGCGGGCGTAGAACGTCAGGTTCTCGACCGCCGTGAGGTCGTCGTAGAGCGAGAACCGCTGGGACATGTACCCGATCAGGGACTTCACGCGCTCGGGCTGGCGGCGGAGATCGATGCCCAGCACCGAGCCCTCGCCGTCCGAGGGCTCGAGGATCCCGCACAGCATCCGGAGCGTCGTCGACTTGCCGGCGCCGTTCGGGCCGAGAAAGCCATAGAGCTCGCCGGCGCGGACGACGAGGTCGAGATGATCGACGGCGACGATCTTGCCGAACCGCTTCGTCAGCCCCCGGGTGACGACCGCGGGCGGGGACGCCTCGCCGCTCATGGCGCGAGCGGCCCTACGGGTGGATCTCGACGTCCGCGGGCATGCCGGGCTTCAGCACACCCTCCGGATTGCGGGAGGCGACCTTCACGCGGAAGACGAGGTTCACGCGCTCCTTCCGCGTCTGCACGTTCTTCGGCGTGAACTCCGCCGCGGAGGCGATCTCGGTGACGGTGCCCTCGAAGACGCGGCCCGGAAACGCGTCGACGGTGATCGTCGCCGTCTGGCCGATGCGGAGCCGCCCGATCTCGGTCTCGGGCACGTAGGCGCGCACCCAGAGGTCCCGCGGGTCCATGAGCGTGAGGATCGACACCCCGGGGTTCACCGTCTCGCCCACCTCGACGTTCTTCCGCAGCACGACGCCGGTGAGGGGCGACAGCAGGCGCGTCTCGGCGAGCCGCGCCTGCGCCTGTGCGAGCGCGGCACTCGTCTCGGCGAGCCGGGCGCGCGCCGCCTCGATCTCCTGAGGACGCGACCCGGCGCGCAGCAGCTGCGCCCGCTCCCGCGCAGCGCTGAGCTCCGCCCGGGCGGCCGCAATCTCGTGCGGGCGCGACCCCGCCTCGAGCAGCGAGAGCCGCTCCTTGGCGGCCCCCTCGTTCGCGGCCGCAGACTCGTACGCCTGACGCGCGCGATCGACCTCCTGCGCGGCGATCAGCGACTTGGCGAAGAGCTCCTCGGCCCGGCGGAAATCCCGCTCGGTCCACTCGCGGGTGACCGTCGCGCTCCGCAGCGCCGCCCGAGCCTGCTCGATCTCCTGGCCGCGGGAGCCGGCGAGCAGGTCGTCGAGCTGAGCCCGCGCTCTCGCCTCGCGGGCTTCCGCCTCGCGGATCTCCTCCGGCCGCGCGCCGGCCTCGAGGTTCCGGAGCTGGGCCTCGGCGGTCCGCACCGCCGCCTCGGCCCGGCGGGTGTCGGCGGTCAGCTCCTCGGCATCCAGTCGCACGAGCAGCTGCCCACGCTCGACCGGCTGCCCCTCGCGGACGGTACGCTCGACGACGCGACCGGTGATCTTCGCGCCGATCTCCACCTGCATCGCCTCGATCGTCCCGGTCACGGCCACCACGTCGCTGCTGTTGAACCGGCGCGCGGCCCAGGTGGCGGCGAGGGCGGCCACGGCCGCGAGCAGCACGAGGACGACGACGGTGACCGACTTCCGCATCAGTCGATTATAGCGCGATGGCTTCTCAGCCCTCGAGCGCGTCGGGGTCGATGCCGTGCTCGATCAGCTTTTTCCGGAGCGTGTTCCGGTTGATGCCCAGGATCTGCGCGGCGCGGACCTGGTTGCCGCCCGTCTCGCGCAGGACGGCGCGGAGCAGGGGCTTCTCGACGAGGCCGATCATCAGGTCGTAGAGGTGCGCGCTCGCGTGCTCGCGGAGCCCGCGGACGCACTCCATCAGCTTCCGCTCGATGATCTCCTCGAGCGTCGCGTCCACCGCGACCGACGCGGCGGCCGAGACGGGTCCGATCGGCAGGTGCTCGGGCAGGATCACGCCGCTCGTCGCCATCACCATCGCCCGCTGGGCGACGTTCTCGAGCTCGCGCACGTTGCCGGGCCAGTCGTGGCCGACGAGGCGGTCGAGCGCCTCGGGCGCGACGCCGCGCTCGCCGAGCTCGGCGGCGTGCTTGGCGAGGAAGTGCTCGACGAGGAGGGGGATGTCGCGCCGGCGCTCGCGCAGCGGCGGGAGGTTGATCGTCACGACGTTGAGCCGGTAGTAGAGGTCCTCGCGGAACTGGCCCTCCTTCATGAGCGTCTCGAGGTCGCGGTTGGTCGCGGCGAGCACGCGCACGTCGACGCGGATCGGGTCGGTGCCGCCCACGCGCTCGATCGTGCGCTCCTGGAGCGCGCGCAGGACCTTCGTCTGCAGCTCGACGGGCATGTCGCCGATCTCGTCGAGATAGAGCGTGCCGCCGTGGGCCAGCTCGAGCCGGCCGAGCTTGCGCTCCTTGGCGTCGGTGAAGGCGCCGCGCTCGTGGCCGAACATCTCCGTCTCGAGCAGCGTCCCCGGGATCGCCGCGCACGAGACGGCGACGAACGGGCGGCCCGCGCGCCGGCTGTAGTGGTGGATCGCCCGCGCGACCAGCTCCTTGCCCGTCCCCGACTCGCCGCGGAGGAGCACCGTCACGTCGCTCCCCGCGATGCGTCCGATGGTCTTGTAGACGTCCTGCATCCGCGGGTGGCGGCCGATGAGCGCGCCGAACTCCCACACCTCCAGGAGCCCGCTCTTGAGCCGCGTCACCTCCTGGGTGAGCCGCCGCGCCGCGAGCGCGCGCTCGGCGAGGAGCAGGACCTCGTCGAGGTCGAAGGGCTTGGCGAGGTAGTCGTAGGCGCCGCGCTGCATCGCCTGGATCGCGGTGTCCATCGTGCCGTGCGCGGTCATCACGACCACCGTCGCGTCGGCGCGCACCTCGCGCAGCCGCGCGAGCGCGGCGAGCCCGTCGACGCCCGGCATGCGCACATCCAGGAAGACGATGTCGAACGGCTCGGCCTCGAACGCCTTGATCGCGCTCATCCCGTCCTTGACGGCCGTGACCTCGTAGCCCGCCTGGCGCAGGCCCTTCTCGAGGACCCAGCGCAGGCTGTCCTCGTCGTCGGCGATCAGGATCCGCGCGCTGACCTGGTTCA
>DATFVL010000050.1 GCA_035260325.1 Candidatus Methylomirabilota bacterium
TGCTCGACCAGGCCGACGGGAACACCCGCTGCGGCCGGAAGCTCGCGGATCAGCTTTGCCACGACGTGGCCCCAGGCCTCCTGCCCGAGGTGAAGGTGGAGGGCCTTCACGGCTTTCTCCGCGGCCTGATGAGCGGCGAAACACGCCCACTCGTGGCGCCCGGCGTGGCGCGAGTCCTCAGCCTGCTCGAGATCACGCTCGGCCTGCTTGAACCGGTCCGCCGCCAGGCTGACCACACGTCCCTTGATTGTCATACAAGGCCGCCGGCTCGCGTCGAGAAATTCCCGGCCGGATCAAGGCTCCTTCACCCTGAGCCGCACGGTGATCCGGGACGGCGGCGCGGTTCCGCGCTGGAGCGTGTAGACCAGCTCCTGGAATCCCGGGCGCGGCGTCGTCGCCGTGACGCCGACCCACTCGCAGAGGGCGCCGTCCCGCGTGAAGCGCCGCGTCCGCGGATAGCGGGCGAGGTCCACCACCTCACCGTTGATGTCGAGCCCGAACGAAAGCGCCGCCAGCTCGTGCGCGAGCGCCGGCGCGTCGGGCGCGCACCAGGCCGGGCCGAGCGGGATGCCGTGGCCGTCCACGATCGCTTCCTGATAGGCGGAGTGCGCGCCGGGCTCGCGCCAGCCGTCGGGCAGGAGCGCCTCCCAGAACACGGCGTCGCGGTAGTCGAAGCCGGTGTCGGGCGCGAGCCCGAGCGCGGCGACGCGCGCCGGCGGCTCGGCGCGTGACGGACGATAGGCGGCGGCGAGCCCGACGGCGACGAATGCCAGCATGACGGCGACCGCCGCGCGGGTTCGCCGTCGGCCCCCGAACGCCTTGCGCAGGGGCAGCGCCTCGGCGGCGCACCGGACGAGCGTGCCCAGCGCCCAGCCCACCCACGCGCTCCCCACGGCGGTCAGGAGCACGCCGGGGAGCGCGGCCGCCATCCGCCCGAGGTCCCACGGCCGGGCGACACCCCACGCCATCCACGCGGCCTCCTGGGCGTAGAGCACGAGGGCGAAGGCGAGGCTCCCGAGGACGGGCGCGAGCGGCGTGATACGCGGGATCGCGAACGCCGCGACGACCAGATCGAGCGCGATCGCGGGGAGGACCGGGATCGGCGTGAAGGTCGGGATCCGCATGCCGAAGGCGAGGAGCACGCCGAGGATGACGACGTGCTGGACCGTGAACGCGACGGCGACCGCGGTCGCGGCGCCGGCGCCGAGGGCGCGGACCGCCGTCACCAGGATCGCCGGCAGCAGCAGCGCCAGGAGGAAGGGATAGAAGTCCGGCGTGCGGCCCCACGTGTCAAGGGTGTAATGGTCGAGCGCGACCATCGCTTTGTGCACGAGGTCGGCGAAGCAGAAGACCAGGATCACGCGGGGCGCGCGCCAGCGGGGCGCGGGCGCATAGCGCGTGTGAGCGGCGAGGGCGAAGACGAGCCCGAGCGCGATCAGCACGGTGCCCGCGAGACCGACGAGGTGAGGCGGGCTCCAGAGGTTCACGTCCTTGCCGACGTTGTCGTGCCACCACTGGTCGAGCGCTGCGCCGGCGATCGCGAGGAGGAACCCGACGCCGCTCAGGAGAAAGCCGCCGGGTGCGCGGTGGCGCCGACGACCCCACACGAGCGCCCACGCGCTCACGAGGCCGTTGGCGGCGACGCCCGCGTACATGAGGACGTGCGGGGGCGAGAGAAAGCTGTCGCGGCCGATCGTTCGATGCCACGCGACGTCCCAGAGGAGCCCGGGGAAGCCGAGCCAGCCGGCGCCGAGGGCGAGGGCGAGCGCGAGCGTGACCGGACGGACGCCTATCCGCGGATCCGCTGCTCGAGCTCCTGGATGCGCGCCTGGAGGGCCGCAACCTGATGCTTCAGCTCGTCCACCCTTCGTTCCAGGAGCTCGCGCTTCATTTGCTCGTCGACGAGCAGGCTCTCGATACGTCGCAAGGCCTGGGTGATGGCCTGGTACTCCTGCTCGAGGCGCTCGAGTCGCCGGTAGACCTCGTCGAAGTGACCGAAGACTTCGCGGAATCCTTCGTCGACGCGCCGCTCGAGAGTGTCGAAACGCTGCTCGAGCACGTCGAAGCGCTGGTCGACCGCCACGACGCGCCGGTCGATCGCGGCGAACTGGCCGCCCAGGAAGTCGACGAGCTGCTCGTACTCGCTCTGCGTCACGGCCGATCTCTACCGCACCTCGCCGAGCCGTTCAAGTGTCTACGAAAGGACACGCGGTCCTCCCACGGATCCGTGCGTCACGGGTCCTTGAACACGACGCCCAGCTCGACCCGCGTCGTGACGGGTCCGCGCGGCGCCGCGCGCTCGATCGTGTAGACGAACGTGTTCCGGCTCGCCCGCTGGAACGCCGAGGCGACGCCGACCCAGGCGCAGCGCTCGCCGTCGCGCAGGCGGAGGCTGACGAGCGGATACGGCGCGAGATCGATCGGCGTGCCGTTGACCTCCATCGTGAATCTGAGCCCCGGTATCATCGCCGTGAGGGCCGCGTCCGTCCGCGCGCACCAGGCGGGGCCGACGGGCGCCGGCATCCCGTCGATGATCCCCTCGCTCCGCGCCTCGATCCGCGGGGCGAACGGCCAGCCCTCGACGAAGAAGACGTTCCAGAAGATCGCCTCGGTGTATGGAAAGCTCGCGAGCGGCACGAGTCGTAGCTCCTGAACCGTCATGGAGGGGCCGAAGCGCTGAGGTTGGTACGTCGCCGCAAGGCCTGCGACGGCGAGCGCCAGCGCGGCGACGGCCGCAGCACGCGCGCGTGCGCGGCCGCCGAACTCCACCGCGGGGTCGCCGGCGGAGCCGACGGCGCGCAGGAAGCCGCCGAGAACCCAGCCCACCCACCCGCTCAGCGCTCCGGCGACGAGAACGCGCGGCAGCGAAGCCAGGACCCGGTCCGCCGGCCACGGCCGCCCGACGGCCCACCGCATCCACGCGACTTCCATCGCGACGAAGGCCAGAGTGAACGCGAGCCCGGCCGCCGCGCCGAGCCACGCGCGCTCGCGCCGGCGCCCGGCACGTGAGAACGCGAGCGAGAGGACCGCCGCGGGCGCGGCGAGGATCGGCGTCAGCGTGTAACGATCGAACTCGATGACCCGGAGCATCACGTCCACGAGCCACGCGACGGCCAGGAAGGCGAGGCACGCGAGCGTTGGCGCCCACGGCCCGACCGCGCGTGCCGCGGCGACAAGGACGACGGGCGCCAGGAGTGCGACGAGGAACGGATAGAAGTCCGGCGTGCGCGAGTGGGGCAGCATCGTGTAATGGGCGAGGACGAAGTGGCCGCGATGGACGAGATCCACCAGCACGGCGAGCATGGCGCCGCGCCACAGCCAGAGGTGCGCGAGCGCGCCGTGGCCCCGCTGGGCGGCGACGGCGAAGAGCAGACCGAGCGCGGCGATGCCCGCGCCCAGGTGGAGCTGGAGGTGGGGCGGGCTCCAGATGAGGACGTCCTTGCCGAACGTCGTATGCCACCAGTCGTCCACGGGCGCCGCCGCCATGATCACGACGATGCCGAACGCCGTGAGCGTGAAGCCAACGGGAAACCGGAGCCGGCCGAGCCGGAGCACCGGCCCGCCGAACTCCGCCTCGCGGCCGAGCGACGCACGCGCGACGGCGGCGAGCGCCAGCGCGGCGACGGCCGCAGCACGCGC
>DATFVL010000051.1 GCA_035260325.1 Candidatus Methylomirabilota bacterium
AGTTCTTCTACCGCGAGCCGCTGTCGCCGACGAACCACGTCGCGCGCTTCCACGCGGCCGACGTGCACGGCATGTACGACCGTCTGCCGGCCTGACGGGGGCTCGGCGGCGCCGGTGATCCCGGGCGTCGCGGCCCGGACGAAGAGACGGCTGGCCCTGGGCGGCCAGCGAGGCTTCACCCTGATCGAGCTGATGATCGTCGTGGCGATCATCGGCATCCTGGCGGCGATCGCCATTCCGCTCTATGCCAACGTGCAGGCGCGGGCGCGGATCGCCAAGGCCCAGGCCGACGCGCGGGCGATCGCGTCCGCGGTGTCGATCTACTCGGCCCACATGGGCAACGTGCCGACGGCGACGGACCTCAGCGAGCTGACGGTGGTGGTCACGAACGGGCAGGGGCAGACGGCCGGACCGTTCCTGGCGAGAACGCCGAGCGTGCCCGCCAACTGGACGCCTGCCGCGGGCTACGCGTACGCCGCGAGCACCGTGTCGGGGACGTTCAACATCTCCGCGACGGGCGACGCCGCGACCGTCACGGTTCCGTAGCTTCTCGTAACTGTAGCTCGGTACAGGCGCCGGGGAGGGGGGCACCGCCCCCTTCCCGGCGCTTCTTTTTGGGTTAGTCTACCCCCATGCTCTCGGTCGGCCTGGCTTGACGCTCTCCCGAGGCGGTTCGTAGAATTTCGCATGACGTCCACCCGCCGGCCGGCCGCCGCCGACGCTCGCGTCCTGCCGCTCGCGGGCCTGCGGGACGACGCCTACCGGCTCCTCTTCGAGGACCACCCGCAGCCCATGTGGCTCTTCGACGCCGAGACTTTCGCGTTCCTGGTCGTCAACGACGCGGCGGTCCGGAAATACGGGTACTCGCGCGAGGAGTTTCTCGCTCGCACCCTCCTCGACATCCGTCCGCCCGAGGACGTTGCGCGCCTGCTCGAGGTCGTCGCGCGCGGCCGCCAGCGAGGGGACGCGATCGACGAGGCCGTGCACCGTTGCAAGGACGGAACCATCCTCAACGTCACCGTCACGGTGAGCTACGCCACGCTCGAGGGACGGCCCGTCGGGCTCGCGATCCCCTACGACGTCACCGACCGGCAGCGCGCCCTCGAGGCGGCGGAGGCGGGGCGGAGGGAAGCCGAGATCCTCGCCGGGCTGGCGCGAGCGATCGGCGCCACGCTCGACGTGGACGTGGTGCTCCAGCAAGCGGTCGAGGCGGCCTGGCAGCTCTCGGCGAGCGACCTCGCCGTGATCGCGCTGAGGGATCCGCACTCGGACACGATGAGGATCAGGTACGAGGCGGGACAGTCCCGCAGCGGCGTGTACAAGGGCTTCACGCTCGAGCGCGGCAAGGGCATCGGCGGCTTCGCCTGGGAGCGCGGCTGGCCGGTCCGCACCGACAACCGGCTCGAAGACCCGCGGATCAGCCGCGACTACGATCACGCGGTCCACGACGAAGGGATCGTGACGACGCTCGCCGTCCCGATTCTCATCGACAACGAGGTCGAGGGCCTGCTCTGGGTGAACAACCGGTCCCCTCGGCCGTTCACCGAACGGGACGAGGTGATCCTGATTCGGCTGGCGACCTACGCGGCGATCGCGCTGCGGAACGCCCAGCTCTTCGAGCGCGTCCAGAGCGCGAACGAGCGGCTCGCGGTGCTCTCGCGCCGGCTCATCGAGGTCCAGGAGGCGGAGCGCCGGCATCTCGCCCGCGAGCTCCACGACGACCTCGGCCAGCTGCTGACCGTGCTCTGGCTCAACCTCGTGAGGCTCCGGGAAGACCCGGGCCCGCTCCGCTCCGAGCAGCTCGACGAGAGCCTGCGGATCGTCGGCCGGCTGGTCGAGGAGGTCCGGAGCCGCTCGCTGGACCTCCATCCGTCGGTCCTCGACGATCTCGGCCTCGTGCCGGCGCTCGAGTGGTACGTGGAGCGCCACGCGGGAAGCGCGGGGCTCTCGGCCACGGTGAGCGCCGAGCCCGGGGGTCTCCGCTGGCCGCCCGAGATCGAAGGCGCCTGCTTCCGCGTGACGCAGGAGGCGCTCACGAACGTCGCCCGCCACGCGCGGGCGCGGAACGTGCGCGTGGAGCTCCGCCGGCTGCCGTCGGCGCTCGAGCTGACGATCCGCGACGACGGCGTGGGCTTCGACGTCGAGGCGGCGCGGCGCAACGCGATGCAGGGCGAGAGTCTCGGCCTGCTGGGCATGCAGGAGCGCGTCCAGCTCGCGGGCGGTCGGCTCACGATCGACTCGACCCCCGGCGCCGGCACGCGCATCCGGGTGTCGTTTCCCGCGGCGCCGGCGTGATCCGCGTGCTGCTCGCCGACGATCATGTCCTCGTGCGCGCGGGCGTCCGCGCGCTGCTCGAGCGGATACCCGGCATCGAGGTGGTGGCCGAGGCCGGCGACGGCGCCGAGGCGCGCCAGCTCATTCCGCACCACCGTCCGCACGTCGTCCTGATGGACATCACGATGCCGGGGTTGAACGGCCTCGACGCCACCGCGCGGATCGCGAAAGAGTTCCCCCACGTCCGGATCATCGTGTTCTCGATGCACGGGACCAAGCAGCACGTCCTCGGGGCCATCCGGGCCGGCGCCGCCGGCTACCTCCTGAAGGAGGCGCACCCCGAGGAGCTCGAGGCCGCGATCCGGACGGTCGCGCGGGGCGAGACGTACCTCGCCTCGCGGATCGCGGGCTACGTCGTCGAGGACGTGCGCGGCAAGGCGGCCACGCCCGGCGAGCTCGAGCGGCTCACGTCGCGCCAGCGCGAGATCCTCCAGCTCATCGCCGAGGGACGGAGCACGAAGCAGATCGCCGAGCGGCTCGGGATCGGCGTGCGGACCGTCGAGACGCACCGCGCCGAGCTGATGGAGCGTCTCGACATCCACGACGTCGCGGGCCTCGTGCGCCTGGCGATCACGGCCGGCCTCGTCCCCCCGGCGCCCTGAGCCGCACCCGCTCGGCGGCTTCGACCCGCCGACGCCCCCGACGGTTGACAGAACGTTTATTCTAGATGGTAGAACGATCGTTCTTTACCGGGTCGACGACGACCACGGAGGAGACGATGGGACGCCCACGACCGGAGGAGAGGCTCGACCAGGCGATGCGTGTGTTCTGGGAGAAAGGCTACTACGACACCTCGATCGAGGAGCTGATGGGGCGGACGGGGCTCCACCGAGCCGCGGTCTACGGGGAGTTCGGCAGCAAGCGACGGCTCTTCGAGGCGACGCTCGCCCGGTACCGGGAGACGGTGATCTCGGCGTTTTTCGCGCCCCTCGCCGGGCCGGACGCCGCCCTCGCGGACATCGAGCGGTTCTTCCGCGGGATCCACGAGAGCGCGTCCGGCAGGCGTCTCGGCTGCCTGATGGTCAACGCCGCGTCCGAGGTGTCGCCGCGCGTCCGATCGGTCGCCGGAATCGTCTCGGGCTATCTCCGCGACCTGCGGGCCCTGCTCCGGCGGGCGTGCATCAACGCGCGAACGCGCGGCGAGTTTCGCTCGGAGACCAACGTGGACCAGGTCGCGGACTACCTCGTGGGTTCGGTCCTCGGGCTGTGGACGCTCGGCCGCTCGCCGGCGCCGTCCGTGGCGCTCCGACACTACCTCGATGGCGTGCTGGGATCTCTCGACGGTCTGCGACCCGAAGCGAGGAGGCGTCTCTCGTGGAGAGCGCGGTCCGGCCGCGGCTGAAGGCCGCGCGGGTCCGGCGGAGACGCGCCGAGGCGGGATCGTCCGTCCGGGTCGTGATCGGCAGCCGCTATCCGGTGTTCAACGCGGGTCTCGAGCGGATGCTCGAGGGCGGCGGCGTCACGGTCGCCGGCATCGCCGCGTCGCCCGACGAGCTCGTGCGTCTCGCCCGGCTCAAGCGTCCCGCCGTCGCGATCATCGATGCGCATTCGGGCGGGGACTGGATCAGGCGTCTGCCGAAGCTCAGGTCGGCCCGGCCGAGCCTCGAGATGATCGCGGTGACGGGACACGACGGCGCGGCCCTGCACTCGCAGGTCCTCAGGCTCGGATGCTCCAGCGTCCTGTCGCTCCGCGCGACGCAGCACGAGTTCCTCGACGCCGTCCACGGCGCCGTGCGCGGCTACGGGCTCATCGAGACGGAGATGCTCGCGGGCGTGCTCGCCGGCCGGGAGGCGCAGGGCTGGCAGATCTCCGTGCTCGAGCAGGACATCCTGCGCTGTCTGAGCGACGGGCTCTCCAACCGACAGATCGCGAGCCGGGTCCGGTACAGCGTCGGCACGGTCAAGAACTACATCCACAACATCTTCGAGAAGCTCGAGGTGTCCGACCGAACTCAGGCCGTCGTCAAGGCCCTCCGGATCGGCATCATCGACTGACCCGAGGGCCGCGCCGGTCGGCCATGATTTTTTGGCCGTCCGGTATTTTCGATTCACGCGACGCGCGTGTTAGCGTGGTACTGCCGTGTCGCCGCCGAGCTCGATGAGCTCACAGCCTCCTCGTTCACGCCGCGCGCGCTGTCCGGCGAGCCTGCCCGCGCGTGCCCTTCCGGAATCTCCGCAGTCCTACGGACCCGATCTCAGTAGTTTCCGGCTGGAGTCCTTCGCCCCCTGTGATGGCATCCTTGGACGGGACGATGGCAGCGCCTGGCGCCGATCGGATAGTCCGCGTCCTCGTGGTGGACGACAACCAATGGTTCCGCGAGTGGGAGTCGAAGTTCCTCGCGGAGCGGGCGGGAATCTGTGTCGTGGGGACGGCCGGGTGCGCCAGCGACGGCATCCAGATGGCCCGCGACCTCCATCCCGATCTCGTCCTGATGGACGTGGCGATGAGAGGGATGAACGGCCTGGAGGCGACCCTGCGCATCAAGGCTGAAGCCGCGTCGCCGCAGGTGGTCATCGTGACGCTCCACGATCTTCCGCAGTACCGCACCGCGGCGGCCGCGTGCGCCGACGGCTTCGTCCCGAAAACCCAAGCCGTCTGGGCCCTCATGCCGCTCATAGACAAGCTCTTTCCCGGGACGGGCGCATTCCAGGTCAGGGCATGAGGGCGAGGACGCTTCGTTCTCATCTGACGATCCTGGTCTTGGTCTCCGTGGTTCCGCTGTTGATCTTCGCGGTCATCATGGCGGCGCTCCTCGAGAAGCAGCAGCGCGCGTCTCTGGAACGCAGCTTCCGAGATACCACGCGAGCCCTCGCCGTCGCGGTCGATCGCGAGCTCACCTGGTCGATCCGGGCGCTGGAGGCGCTCGGGGCTTCCCAGTACCTCGATACCGGTGACCTCGAGCCCTTCTACAGAGAGGCGCAGCGGGTGGTGGCGACCCATCCAGGGTGGCTGACGATCAACCTGACCGATCCCTCCGGACGGCAACTGATCAATCTCTCACGTCCCTTCGGCGCGCCGCTGCCCTCCACCGGGAATCTCGAGGATGTCCGCCAGACCCTGGACACGGGCCAACCCGCAATTTCCAACCTCTTCGTCGGCCTCGTGCTCAAAACTCCGACGGTCGGCGTGACGGTGCCGGTGAAGCGGAACGGGAGGCTCAAGTACGTGCTGGGGACGAGGCTCGACGTCGCGGGACTCAGTCGTCTCTTGTCCGAGGGCCAGCTGCCGCCGGACTGGGTCGCCGGGATCATCGATCGCAAGGGGATCATCATCGCCCGAACGCGGGGCATCGAAACGCTGCTCGGGGCGCCTGCGCCCCCTGAGTTCGTGGCGCGAAGCCGTCAGTCCGACGAGAGCTGGGCCCTCGGCGTGACCATGGACGGCATCGCGGTGTATGTCGCCCACAGCCGGTCGAGCCTGTCCGGCTGGACAGTCGGGCTCGGTGTACCCGTCGCCATCGTGGAGGCACCCGGGCGGACTTCCCGGTGGGCGATCATCGGCGGCGGATGCGTGTTCCTGTTGCTGGCGGGCGTGCTGGCTTCCGTGTTCGGCGGGCGCATCGCCGGCGGGATCGCATCGCTCTCGGCCTCCGCACGCGCGCTCGGTCGAGGCGACGTTCCCTCCCTCACCGGAAGCTCGAAGATCTCGGAGATCGCCGACGTCGAGCGGGAGCTGGTGGAAGCGGCGACGGCGCTGCGCGACAGCGAAGCCAGCTTTCGTCTCCTCTTCGCCGACAATCCGCTGCCCATGTGGGTGTACGACGTGGCGACGATGTACTTTCTGGAGGTCAACGCCGCGGCGATCCAGCACTACGGGTACTCGCGGGAGGAGTTTCTCCGCATGCGGATCACCGACATCCGGCCGCCGGAGGACCTGCCGCGGCTCAAGGACGTCGTGGCCGGGCTCGCGGCCGCGACGGACCAGGCGACCCGACGGCACGCGGGGACCTGGAGGCATCGGCTGAAGGATGGCCGGATCAGGGACGTGGACATCGTCTCTCATTCGATCGAGTTCGCGGGCCGGCGCGCGACCCTGGTGGTGGCGATCGACGTCACGGAGCTGAAGCAGGCCCAGGCCTCTCTGGCCAGGTCCACCGAACGTCTCCAGATCCTGCACGAGATCGATCGAGCGCTCATCGCCGCGGAGGCGCCGGTGGTGATCGCGGAGACGGTCCTCCCGCGACTGAGGGATCTGCTCGGGGTCCCGCGGGCCATCGTGAACCTGTTCGACCTGGCGGCCGGTGAAGCGGAGTGGCTGGCGGCAGCGGGCCGCCACCGCGTCCGTCTCGGGCCCGGCGTCCGTTTTCCGTTGGCGCTGATGGGCGATGTGGAGGCGCTGCGACGGGGGGA
The DNA here is from genome assembly GCA_035260325.1 of Candidatus Methylomirabilota bacterium. Lineage (NCBI taxonomy): Bacteria > Methylomirabilota (SeqCode) > Candidatus Methylomirabilota bacterium. The sequence continues at coordinate 6,685 of DATFVL010000051.1, forward strand.
GCTCCAGGTGGTCGACACCGCCGCGCTGCCCCGTAGCCCCGAGGCAGAGGCCCTGCTGGCCTCGGGCGTCCATACGTACATGGTCGTGCCCATGATCGCCGGGGGCGAGCTCATCGGCGCCGTGAGCTTCGGCGGCGAGCGGAGCGAGTTCCCACCCGAGCAGGTGAGCATCGCTCGGGAAGCGGCCACCCAGCTCGCCATCGCGCTCGAACAGGCACGGCTCCGCGAGCGCGTGAAGCGCCACACCGAGGAGCTCGAGCAGCGGGTCGCCGAGCGAACGCTCGAGCTGAGCGTCGCCAACGAACGACTCGAGCGGGAGATCGTGGAGCGGCGACGGGCAGAGGCCGACGCCGCTCGCGCCAACCAGGCAAAGAGCGAGTTCCTGTCACGCATGAGCCACGAGCTCCGTACACCCCTCAACGCGATTCTCGGATTCGCGCAGCTCCTGGAACTCGACGCGCAGCGGCCAGAGGACCGCGAGAGCGCGGAGCAGATCATTAAGGGGGGCAGACATCTCTTGAGCCTGATCAACGAGGTCCTCGACATCGCCAGGATCGAGGCGGGTGGGCTTTCCCTGTCGCTCGAGCCCGTGCGCGTGGGCGACGCGGTCCAGCAGGTGCTGGACCTGGCACGGCCGCTGGCGGCGGCCCGCGCCATCGACCTCCAGAGCACCGGGGCGGCGCTGCACGGTCGGCACGTGTGGGCCGACAGCCAGCGGCTCCAGCAGGTCCTCCTGAACCTCGTGTCGAACGGGATCAAGTACAACCGGGAGCGCGGCACGCTTACGATCGCGTGCGACGCGGCCGACGAACGGCGGCTCCGGATCCGCGTCAGGGACACGGGGCCGGGCATCGCACCGGCGTTGCGAGAGCGGTTGTTCCAGCCGTTCGACCGGCTCGGCGCCGAGCAGGGCGGCGTCGAGGGC
>DATFVL010000052.1 GCA_035260325.1 Candidatus Methylomirabilota bacterium
GGCCTGCTGATCCATCGCGGCGGCCGCTGGCAGGGGAAGGAGGTCCTGCCCGCGGCGTGGATCCGCGCGATGCGCGCGCCGTGCGCGATCAATCCCGAGTACGGTCTGCTCTGGTGGCTCAACACCGGGCGCCGCCAGTTCCCGAGCGCGTCGGAGTCCTGCTACGCCGCGTACGGTGCGGGGAGCAACGTCATCTTCATCGACCCCGAGCACGACCTCGTCGCCGTCGTCCGCTGGATCGACAAGGCGAGCCTGGACGGCTTCGTGAAGCTCCTGGTAGAGAGCGTCAGATCCTAGCCCGGCGTTGTCGACCGACGCTCTCGAGCTGGCTGGCGGCCTCTGTATGGATATGCGACGGGATATGCGTCAGGGTCCTGCAGCGTATCTCGGTCCGGCCGACGCGGGCGTATTGAGCGCAACGTGCTCGAGGGAAAGAGCATATGGAGGTGGCGGAAGGGTCACTCGGACCCGGGATATCCTCAGCGTTTGCGGTGTTATGCAGACCTGCATATCCCGCAGCCGAATTCTAGTTCGCCGCATAGGCGGTCTGTCCACGGCGCTCATCATCGGATTCGGGTATCCTGACCGTGCTGCTGAGTGCAGCTAAGGAGGCGCTGATGTCGGCGGGCAGCGTGAAACAGAAAGTACTCGAGGTGATCGAGAAGCTCCCAGCGGATGCCACGCTGGAGGACGCGATCGAGCGCTTGGTGCTCCTGGCGAAGACCGAGCGGGGGTTGGCGGAGCTGGATGCTGGGCAGGGCGTCGATCACGCCGAGGCGAAGCGTCGACTTCTCCGGTGACCCAGGTCATCTGGGCACCTCAGGCAATCCAAGACGTCGAGGGGATACGCGCGCATGTCGCCCACGACTCCGCTCACTACGCCGACCTGGTCGTCGAACGGATCGTCGCCGCCGTGGAACGACTCAAGGACAACCCGCGCTCTGGACGTGTCGTACCTGAGCTCGGGGACGAGTCGATCCGCGAGGTCATCCACGGCAACTACCGAATCGTCTATCGCCTGCGACATGACGTCGTCGAGATCGCGACCGTCTTTCATGGTGCTCGCCTGTTCCGACTCGACTGACAGCGATGACATCGGAGCGTCGAACTTCCCGATGAGCCCGCCGGCGGCTTCGCGTTGCTCAGCCGCCGCGGGTTATCGGGAGCGTTAGGCAGCGGATCGTGTCCCTAGAGGACTCATGTCGAACGAGGAAGTCTACGCGGCAGGGTTACTGAATCGGGCTCTCGATCCGGCCACGCAGCCGCCCGAGGTCCAAGCCTTCTTGCACACCGAGCTCGACCTCCTTCACGACGTCATCACGGAAGGGATGCGGGTAATCGATGTTGGCTGCGGCACCGGACGCCATCTGCTCCTGCTCAGGGACCGCCTCCGACTCGGGGTCGGAGTGGACTATGAGCATCGCTACATCGCCGAGGCGGACCGTCGCGCCGGCGGTCGCCACCTGCACTTCGTCACCGCCGATGCGACCACTATTCCCGTCCTGGCTGCGTTTGACTTCGCGATGTGCCTCACCAACACTTGGGGGACCATGAGTGACAAGACCGGCGTCCTGAGGGAGATGCGGCGAGTGGCGCCGAAGCCTCACACGCGGCTCCTGTCGGTCTATTCGGAGGCCTCAGTGCCGTCCCGTCGAGAATGGTATCGCCGGTTGGGACACGGCGTGTTGGAGGAGACCCGCGAGTATCTGGTGACAGAAGGCGGCTTTCGGTCCGAGCACTTCTCTGAGGCTCGCCTTCGGAGCCTCGTGGGCGAGTGTATCATTCGTCCGCTCGCAGATATTGCCTACGTCGTCACGTTCTGATGTGCTGCCTAACCAGGAAATGGAGCGGCGGAGCCTCGGCGTCTTGTACTACCGTCGTCCGTCCGCGGAGCCAGTGGCGCCGCGGCTCGCCGCTCATTTCCTGATCGTTAGAGCGCATCATGCTACCCACGACGAAAAGCCTAGCTTGAGAAAACGATGACCGGTGCGGCGCTCGACGGGAGGTTCAATGGAAAGCGTGCCCTATGCGCGCTTGCCATGGTCGTTATTGCCACAGCGGCTACAACATGTTACGCCATGGGCCCACTGCATGAAGCGGCCGCGACCGGAAATACCGAGTTCGTGAAATCGTGGATCTCGCAAAAGCGCAATCTCGACGTGACGTATGACGAGCCCTCGGTTGAGGTCGAAGGTAATTACTCCCGCGGTCGGGGGATCACCGCACTCATGACCGCCGCCCGGACGGGGCAATTCGAGATCGTGAAGCTGCTGGTGGAAGGGGGAGCGGATCTGTATGCAGAGTCGCGTTGGCGCGACGGCTCGAATCCACGCACGGCGTTTGACTATGCGGTGGACACGGAGCGTGTTGCGATAGTCGAATATCTGTGGACCAAGTCAGACGGCATCCGTTTCGCGAGCCGACTCGACCAGCATATCGCCGCAAGCTGCCGCCGAAGCTGCGACGACAAATTCGGCGGCGATGCGCGCAGTAATCTTGCCCTGTTCCTGATAAGCATTGCGCGCGACGATGCCGCTCTCGGCAAAGGCTTAAGCGAGGCGGCGTGCTACGCGCAGCAACCGCTTCGGCTCTTGGCTTTCCTCGACAAGCATGCAGTGCGGTTTCCCGGGAACACGCTGCACTGCATCGCCTATAACCCCGCGGTTCGTCATCTACGCTCCGTCCAGGAGCGGATTGCCATCGCTTCCTTCTTTCTCGATCACGGCGCCGATCCGAACGACCTTCCCTATACGCCATTGAGGGGCGCCGCCGCGGCGCACGATATCGAGATGGTGAAATTCCTTTTGGCGCGAGGCGCAAATCCCAATCTGCAAGGCGCCGATGGCGTGACGCCAATGGGTGCGGCGGCCAATAGCTGCGTCTACGGCGGAGATGCGGTCCAGCTCGAGCCCAGGCAGAAGCCTCAACTGGCCGTCATCGAGTATCTTGCGCAAGCCGGTTCCGGCGCAAAGCTCTACGCAACCGAGGGCGCGCGTTCGCGATTGCAAATCCTGACGAGCTGTTGTAGCCGCAAGCCGCAAACAGCGACCCAGCGGCGAATATGCGAGCTGTTCGGGCTGTGAATGGAATCGCGCTTCGCTTAGTGACTCACGCGCGGCGCGGGCCGAAGAAGCCGCCCTTCGGGCGGCCGTGGGCGTGGTAGTGGTCGGGGATGTTGCGCATGTGGTCGTCCACGTAGAACTCGCCGAGCTGCGCCGTCGCCACCTCGGCGAGACGCGCCATCATGTGGGCCACGTGTTCCGGCGGCGGCGTGACGCCGTGCTGGCGCCAGACCACCATCGGCACGGCGCACAGCTCGCACTCGGCGATCCAGCAGATCTCGTCCTCGTGGTACCAGGGCGTGATCCGCTGCGCCCGGCAGAGATCGCAGCGCGGCTCTAGGACTGGGTGAACCCCTTGCCCTCGGCCAGGAGGCGCTCGAGCCGCGGCGCCGGCGTCCAGAAGTCGTCGCCCGTCGCGCGCCGGAACTCGAGCATCCGGTCGCGGAGCGTCTTGAGCCCGAGCTGGTCGGCCCAGAACATCGGGCCGCCGCGGTAGACGGGCCAGCCGTAGCCGTAGACCCAGATCACGTCGATGTCGCTCGCGCGGATCGCGATCCCCTCGTCCAGGATCTTGGCGCCCTCGTTCACCATCGGGTAGAGCAGGCGCGCCAGGATCTCGTCGTCCGAGATCGGGCGCCGCGTGATGCCGAGCTCGGTCGAGACGTCCACGATGATCTTCTCGACCTCGGAGTCGGGCGTGGCCGAGCGGTCGGGGCCGTAGCGATAGTAGCCCGCGCCGGTCTTCTGGCCGAAGCGCCCCATCTCGCAGAGCCGGTCGGCCACGACCGACTTCTCGCCCTTGCCCTTGCGGATGCGCCAGCCGACGTCGAGGCCGGCGAGGTCGCCCATCGCGAACGGGCCCATCGGAAGGCCGAAGTCGTAGAGCGCCCGGTCCACCTGGTGCGGCAGCGCGCCCTCGAGGATGAGCTTCTCGGCCTGCTTGCCGCGCTGGTGGAGCATGCGGTTGCCGACGAAGCCATAGCAGACGCCGACGAGCACGGGCACCTTGTTGATCCGGCGGCCGACGCTCATGGCGGTCGCGATGACCGTCTTCGACGTCTTCGCGCCGCGCACGTTCTCCAGGAGCCGCATGACGTTGGCGGGCGAGAAGAAGTGCATGCCGATCACGCTCTCGGGCCGCCGGGTCGCCCCCGCGATCTCGTTGACGTCGAGCGTGGAGGTGTTGGTCGCGAGCACCGCGTCGGCCTTGCAGATCGTGTCGATCCTGGCGAAGACCTCTTTCTTGACCGCCATCTCCTCGAACACGGCCTCGACGACGATGTCGGCGTCGGCGATCGCGCCGAAGTCGGTCGTGCCCTGGATGAGCCCCATGCGCTTCTCGACGTCCTGTGCGGTGAGCCGGCCCCGGCTCGCGGTCGCCTCGTAGTTCTTCCGCACGACACCGAGGCCGCGGTCGAGCGCGTCCTGCGCGATCTCGACCACGGTGACGGGGATGCCGGCGTTCGCGAAGTTCATCGCGATGCCGCCGCCCATCGTGCCGGCGCCCAGCACCGCGGCCTTCCGGATCTCCTTCGCGGGCGTGTCCGCGGGCACGTCGGGGACCTTCGCCGCCTCGCGCTCGGCGAAGAAGAAGTAGCGCTGCGCCTTCGACTCGGGCGAGGCCATCAGCTCGAGGAAGAGCTCGCGCTCGCGCTTCATGCCCTCTGCGAACGGCAGCGTCACCGCCGCCTCGACAGCCTTGATGCAGTTCTCGGGCGCGCGGAAGCCGCGCGTCTGGCGCGCCACCGACTTGCGGAAGGTCGCGAACACCTCGGGCTTGCCGCGCACGGCCGCGAGCTTCTCATCGAGGTCGCGGATCTTCCGGAGGGGACGGCGTTCGTTGACGATCTTCTCGGCGAAGGCGACACCCGCGGTCGTGAGGTCGCCCTCGACGATCTCGTCGACGAGCCCGTGCTTCAATGCCTCGTCAGCGCCGATCGGGTCGCCGCTCACGATCATCTGGAGGGCCTTTTCCACGCCGACCACGCGGGGCAGCCGCTGCGTGCCGCCGGCGCCCGGCAGGAGGCCGAGCTTCACCTCGGGCAGGCCGAAGCGCGCCGTCTTGACGCCGATCCGGTAGTGGCAGGCGAGGGTCACCTCGAGGCCGCCGCCCAGCGCGGTGCCGTGGACGGCCGCCACGACCGGCTTCGGCGAGGCCTCGATGAGGTCGAGGACCTCGTGGAGCCCGGGCTCCCGCGGCGGCTTGCCGAACTCCGTGATGTCGGCGCCCGCGATGAAGGTGCGCCCGGCGCAGACGACGACGATCGCGGCGATGCCGCCGTCGGCGCCGGCCTGCCGGAGGCCGTCGCGCATCCCCTGGCGCACGTGCTGGCTGAGCGCGTTGACGGGCGGGTTGTCGACCGTGAGGACCGCGGTGCGGCCGCGACGGTCGAGGCTGACGGATTGGCTGAGTGCAGTCATGGCGCTCCTCTTTCCCGGGTGACTCGCGCCGCCATCATACCTCACCTTTCGGAGGGAGCACCGGTCCCGCCCCCGAGCCTTTTTGCTATAGTGCCCCGCATGAAGATCGCCAGGGTCGAGTCGCTGCACGCCGACGCCGGCCAACGGAACTTCGACTTCCTCAAGATCACCACGGACGACGGGCTCGTCGGCTGGAGCGAGTACAACGAGTCCTTCGGCGGCGCGGGCGTCTCCGCGGTCATCGACGGCCTCGCGCCCCAGATCCTCGGCAAGGACCCGCGCGCCTACGAGGCGCTCGTCACGCTCATGTACGCCGTCCGCCGGCAGGCGGCCGGCGGCATCGCCCAGCAGGCGATCGGCGCGATCGAGAACGCGCTGCTCGACATCAAAGCCAAGGCGCTCGGCGTCCCCGTCTACGAGATGCTCGGCGGGCCGGTGCGCGACCGGATCCGGCTCTACTGGTCGCACTGCGGGACCTATCGCCTGCAGTGGTCGAAGGAGATGCAGATCCCGGCGCTCCGCACGCTCGACGACGTGCGGAAAGCGGCGCGGGAGGTCGTGGACCGCGGCTTCACCGCGCTCAAGACGAACGTCTTCGTCCTCGGGCAGGACCCGTACCTGCACTCGCCGGGCTTCGCGCGCCGCGGCCCCGGGTATCCCGAGCTGAACGCCGAGCGCTACGTCCTCCGCGCCCTGCGCGACGAGCTCGCCGCGTTCCGCGAGGGCGCGGGCCCCGACGTCGACATCCTCGTGGACCTGAACTTCAACTTCAAGACGGAGGGCTTCCTCAAGGTCGCGCGCGCGCTCGAGCCCTTCGACATCTTCTGGGTGGAGATCGACACGCGCGACCCGAAGGCGCTCCACTACATCCGGAGCCGCTCGCCGATCCCCGTGGCCTCGTGCGAGTGCCTCTTCGGCCGGCGCGACTACCGGCCCTACTTCGAGCAGCAGTCGGTGGACGTCGCCATCATCGACACGCCCTGGAACGGCGTCGCCGAGTCGGTGAAGATCGCCACGATGGCCGACACCTACGAGGTGAACGTCGCGCCGCACAACTTCTACGGTCACCTCGCGACGCTGATGAACGCCCACTTCTGCGCCGTCGTGCCGAACCTCCGCATCATGGAGATCGACCCCGACACCGTGCCCTGGTACGACGACCTCGTCACCGTGAAGCCGCTCATCAAGGACGGCCACCTCCACCTGCCGGCCGGCCCGGGCTGGGGCACCGAGGTGAACGAGGAGGCGGTGCGCGCGCACCCGCCGCGGAAGCGCTGAGATGGACGCCCGCGCCGGCACCGTCTGAGCCGATGGCGCGGCCGGGCCTCGCGCGCGTGAAGGCGCTGACGTTCGACACCTACGGCACGATCGTGGACTGGCGCACGAGCGTGCTCGCCGAGCTCCAGGCGTTCGGCGCCGCGCGGCGGCTCATCCGCGACTGGCCGAAGTTCCTCGACGACTGGAAGAGCTGCTACCGGCCGGGCATGGAGAAGGTCAACAGCGGCGAGTGGCCGTGGACCACCGTGGACGCGATCTACCGGCGCCGCCTCGAGGAGCTGCTCGCGGCGAGCGGGATCGGCGGCCTCGGCGGGGACGAGGTCGAGCGCCTGAACCGCGTGTGGTGGCGCCTCAGGCCGTGGCCGGACGCGGTGCCGGGGCTCGTGCGCCTGCGGGCGAAGTACGTGATCGCGCCGCTGTCGAACGCGAGCTTCGCAGGCATGCTCCACCTCGCCAAGTTCGCGGGGCTACCGTGGGACTGCATCATCACCGCCGAGAACGCGAAGTGCTACAAGCCCCGCTCCGAGGCCTACCGGACGGCGATCGAGCTCCTGGGCCTCGAGCCCGGCGAGGTCATGATGGTCGCCGCGCACAACTACGACCTCCGTGCGGCCCAGGCCAACGGGATGCGCACCGCGTTCTTCCCCCGTCCGGCGGAGTACGGGCCGGGCCAAACCACCGATCTCGCGCCCGACGGCGACTGGGACGTGGTCGCGAAGAACGTGGAGGAACTGGCCCCCCTGCTCGGCGCCTGATCCCGCGGCGCTTCTAGGCGTCGGGCCGCGCCGGCTCGCGCGTTGCCATGACGCCGATCCCCGCGAGCACGAGGGCCGCCGCGAGGAGCCCGAACACCCGCTCGTAGCCGCCGAGCGACACCACGAGGAGCGCCGCGCCCACGGGTGCGAGGGCGCGCGCGCCGTTTGCGCCGAGCGCGAGCGCGCCGGCGATCGACCCGTAGTGGCGCGGCCCGAAGATCTCCGCGACCATCGTCGCGCGCGCGAGCGTCGCCATGCCGTTGGCGGCGCCGAGCATCACCACCATCGGCGCGAGCGTCCCGAGGCGCCCGACCAGCGCGAGCTGGGCGAGCGATGCGGCCTGGACGACGAAGATCGCGGCGGTGAGCGCGCGGTGACCGAAGCGCGCGGCGATCGGTGCGAACACCAGCCGCGCCGGGAGCTGCATCGCGCCCATCCAGCCGATCATCACCGCCGCCAGGGCGGGCGAGTAGCCGCGGTCGGCCAGGTACGGGATGAGGTGCACGGTGACGGAGTTCGTCGTGAAGTTGCCGATAAAGAACGCCGCCGCCAGCACCCAGAACACGGACGTGCGGGCCGCCGCGCCGAGCGTGAGCCCGGGCACGCGCGGCTCCTCGCTTCCGGGGCCCGGCGGACGCGCGCGCAGGGGCGCCGGCCGGAGCGCCAGCGCGTGCAGCGGAATGGTGAACGCGGCCAGGATCGCCGCGAGCGCGACGAGCGCGGCCCGCCAGCCGAGCCGGTCGACGAGCCAGGCCTCGATCGGCATGAAGATCGTGCTCGCGAGCGCTCCCGCGAGCGTCACGGTGAGGAGCGCGCGGTCGCGCCCGCGCGTGGCGAACCAGCCGACGACCGCCGCGAAGGCGGGCTCGTAGAGCGTGGCCGCGAGCGCCAGGCCCATCAGGCACCAGACCGCGTAGAGCGCCGCGAGGCTCTCGACGCGCGACCAGACGAGCAGGAGCACCACCCCGAGGCACGAGCCCGCCGTCATGAGCGCGCGGGCGCCGTGCCGGTCGATCCAGCGCCCGACGGGCAGCGCCGCGAGCGCCGCCATGCCCATGCCGACCGAGAAGGCGCCCGTGATCTCGACGCGCGAGAAGCCGAGGTCCGCCTCCATCGGGCGGAGCAGGACGGGGAAGCCGTAATAGAGGATGCCCCACGAGACCGTCTCGGTGATGCAGAGCGCGGCGACGACGATCCAGCCGTAGTAGAGGCGTCCGAGGCCCACGGACGCGTATTAGCGCACAAGGGGGACCGCCGCGCGAAGCGCTCGTTTCCGGCCCGGCTGGTTCGGCGCCTTGATGATAGGATCGGGCGCATGCCGATCCCCGTGGACCCGACCGATGTCCTGATGACCGGCGAGAACTCGTTCATCCGCCTGAGCCCCGACGGCGG
>DATFVL010000053.1 GCA_035260325.1 Candidatus Methylomirabilota bacterium
CCGGAGTTAGCCGCCGAAATGATGGCGGGCTCGACGGGATTTGAACCCGCGACCTCTGGATTGACAGTCCAGTGTGCTAACCAGGCTGCACCACGAGCCCGAAGCCTCCAAACGCTATCACGCGGTCCCGGCACGGTCAAACCTCGGAGCGCCGCGCCGGCTAGAACGTCCCGCCGCCGCCCCCGCCAGCGCCGCCGCCCGATGAGCCGCCGCCCCCGCCGCTCCCGCTGCCGGAGGAGAAGCCGCTCTCGCCGCTCCCGAAGCCGCCCGTGCGCGTCGTCAAGATCGCCTCGCTCGTGTTCTGTCCGAAGGCCGCCAGGCCAGCGTGATAGGTGTCGAGCGAGAACGGCGACGGGCTCGTGTACCAGGCGGGCTCGTCCACCTTGACGCCCTTGAAGTTGAAGATCCATCGCTCGGTGACGCCGAGCGAGATCGCCCACGGCAGGAACCGGTGCAGCGTGTCCGCGGGCATGCGCTCGAGCCGGTCCTTCTCCGCGCGCTCGAGGAACTCCCGGAAGCCGCGCACGGCGACGAGCGTCTGCACGCCCACCCAGGTGCGGCGCGCCATGAAGCGCGACCAGACCATGAGGACGATGCCGCTCGCGGCGAGCCCGGCCGGCAGCTCGAAGCCGTAGACGGCGAGCCACGCGGGCCCCCACTGCGGGAGCACGAAGGCGAGCGCCAGGAGGGCGCCGCCGGGGAAGAGCCAGTCGGCGCGCATGTTCGCCGGCGAGGTCGGGAAGAGGCCGTGCTCGACCATCATCCGGTAGAGGCGGTCGCGGATCGGCGGGAAGGTGTGGTCGTAGTCGCGCCGGATCTCGGACAGCGTGAACGTCGAGAGCGTCCAGTCGGCGCCGAAGATCTTGGCGAGGACGAAGAGCTCGAACGGCTTCAGCGCCGGGTCGCCGCCGATCGGCTTCAGGCGATGGAAGACGAAGTCGGAACGGCCGGCGAGCGTCGTGATCTGCTCGATCTTGAAGTAGCCGCGGACGGCGAGGTCCACGATGGTCGCGAGCAGCTCGCGCGGCTCGGCCTTCTCGTCCACGAGCGCGCCCGCCTCGGCCGGCAGAAGCCCGAGCGGCGGCTCGTACTCGGGCTTCACGGAGCGCTTCGCCCCCGGGTCGCGCCCGTAGGCCCACCACGCGAGCCAGCCCGCGAGGAGGGCGAGGAGCGGGAGCCCGAGCGGCCAGTTGTCGCCGAGGAACCAGAGCCCCTGGCGCACGGCCGACGGGCGGCCGACGTGGCCGACCGGCCAGCCCACGACCACGGTGACGCCCTCGCGCGGCCGGAGCGCGCGCGTCGTCGTGAAGCGCCAGAAGCGCTCGACGCGGTCCAGCCGGTAGTCCTGCCCGCTGGCGCCGCGCGGGCCGGTGTACGCGACCGCCCGCACGCCGTCGTCGGTGACGCCCGGCGGCGCCTTGACGAACACATCCGTGGTCAAGATCGGGACCTCCCACTCGTCGCCCGTGGCGTTCCAGTAGAGCTCGTCGTGGTCCTCGAAGTTGAGGATCCCGCGGCGGACGCGGTAGACGATCGTCACGGTCTTCTTCGTGTCCACGGCCCCCGGCACCCACGCCTTGATCTTCACGTAGCGGCCGGGATAAGAGACCTCGTGGCGGAGCGGCTTTCCGCCCTCGTCCCAGACGCCGATGCCCTCGAGGCGGAGGGCGAACTCGTACCCGCCACGGTCGTAGCGCACCGGGATCGTGCGGAAGATGCCGTCGTGCGCGCCCCGGAACTCGAAGGTGATGTCCTCGCGGACGACGAGGCTCGCGTCGGGATTGACCTGGAGGCTCACGACGAAGGCGTCGATCGCGAAGCTGCGCGCCTCCCCGGCCGTCGCGGCGCCGAGGACGAGCGCGAGGGCGCCGAGGAGCCGCCTTATGCCGCTAGCTCCCGAAGGCCACGCGCGGCGCCTGGCGATCTTCTTGTCTGTCGAGCTCGAAGTACTGGCGCTTGGCGAAGCTGAAGAAGGACGCGATGAAGTTGGTCGGCACGGTGTCGATCGCCGTGTTGAAGTCGCGCACGACGGCGTTGTAGTAGCGGCGCGAGTCCTGGATCGCGTTCTCGATCTCCCCGAGCGAGGTCTGGAGCTGCGTGAAGCTCTGGTTCGCCTTGAGGTCGGGGTACGCCTCGGCCAGCGCGAAGAGCTGGCGGAGGGCGCCGGTCAGCGCGTTCTCCGCCTGCGCGCGCGCCTCGGGGGTCTGCGCGGCCACGGCGGCGCCCCGCGCGCGCACGACCGCGTCGAGCGTCCCCCGCTCGTGGGCGGCATAGCCCTTGACGGTCTCGACGAGGTTCGGGACGAGGTCGGTGCGGCGCTTGAGCTGCACGTCGATGTCCGACCACGCCTCCGCCGACCGCTGGCGGAGCCCGACGAGCTTGTTGTACGCCGCGATGAAGCCGACGATCAGCCCGACCAGGACGAGGAGAAAGATCCAGCCGCCGATGGTCATGGGCGCCCCTCCCACGCGCTATCTTAGCCTTAGCGCGACGGCGCGGGCTCAGGAAATCTCGTCGAGGAGCCGGGCGAGCCGCGCGTCGATCACCGCGCGCGCCTTCTGGAAATCGTCGCCGACGGCCGGCACGTCCCACTGCTCGACACGCGCGCCGGCGGCGAGCTCGCCCAGGTCGCAGCCGAACGCGACCACGCGCGACGCCCGCTCCACGTCGGCGCGCGTGACGCGCCGCGGGCGCCGGTCGCCGAGGTCCACGCCCTCGACCAGGAGCGCCTGCGCGACACGCGGCGCGATCGCGGGATCGGGCTCGGTGCCCGCGAAGTCGGCCCGGAGATCGAGCCCGCGCGCGCGCGCGAGCCGCTCGAAGTCCGCGGCCGCGAGCACGCTCTTGGCCGCACCGTGGAGACACACGAAGAGGACGGGCCGCGCGCTCGTCATTTCACGAACACCCACGTCGGCTTGAGCAGCGGGAACGCGACGAGGCCGATGAGCGCGGTCGCGGCGATCAGGAGCGGATTGCTCACCTTCCAGCGGAAGAGCACGCCCAGGCAGGCGAGTCCGACGACCGCGGTGAGCCAGTCGCCCACCGCGATCTTCCCGAGGAGGACGCAGGCGCCGAGGATGGTCCCGATCGCGGCCGCATACGCGCCCTTCACGAAGCCCTGGACGTTGGGGTTCGCGCGATGGCGGACGAGGATGGGCGCGACGATGAGGACGAGCAGGAACGAGGGCAGGAAGATCCCGACCGTGGCGACCACGGACCCCCAGAACCCCGCGACGAGGTAGCCGACGAACGTCGCGGTGATCACGACGGGACCCGGGCTCAGCATGCCCATCGCGACCGCCACGAGGAACTGCCGCTCGTCGAGCCAGCCCGTCGTGTGGACGAGCCCCGTCTCGAGGAACGGGACGATGACGAGCCCGCTGCCGAACGTGAGCGAGCCCGCCTTCAGGAAGAAGACGAGGAGCTTGCCGAGGGTCGCGGGCGCGGCCGCGGCCACGGCCGGCGGGGTCGCGGCGAGCGGTACCAGCGCCAGGATCGGCGCGGACGGGGCCCGGCGCCCTCGCAGGAGCGACCCGTAATAAATGATGCCGGCGATCCCGGCGCCGACGAACAGGAGCGCGACCTCGGTCTGAAGCACGACGGTGACCGCGAAGGCCACGACCGCGATGGCCCACTGGAGCGCGTCCTCCATGCCGAGCTTCGCCAGCCGGTAGCACGAGTGGAGGATGAGGGCGATGACCGCCGGGCTCACGCCGTAAAAGATCGCGGTGACCCACGAGAGCCCGCCGAGGTGGACGTAGAGCGCGCCGAGCACGCTCACGATGACGAAGTTCGGCAGGATGAACGCCCAGCCGCCGGCCCACGCGCCCCAGAAGCCGCCGCGGAGGTACGAGATGAAGATGCCCACTTGGATCGCGAGGGGCCCGGGCAGCGACTGGCACACGGCGATCCCCTCGCGCATCTCGTCCTTCGTCACCCACTTCCGGTCCTGGACCAGCTCGCGCTCCATCTGGCCGACGAGCGCGACGGGACCGCCGAAGCCGATCGCGCCGAGGCGCAGATAGTAGGCCGCGAGCCGCCGGATCGACACCCGCGTCGTCGTCGCCTGGTCCATGCCCGCCCCCCTCCCCGAGGCTTTGGCGGACTGTAACACTTGACTTCTGATGTAGCAATAGTTACTTTCCGTCCATGCGCTGGCTGACGCTGCTCCTGAGCCTCCCCCCGACGCCGTCCCGGCACCGCGTGGGCGTGTGGCGCAAGCTCAAGCGCCTGGGCGCGGTGAAGCTCAGGGGCGCCGCGTGGATCCTGCCCGAGACGCCCGAGGCGACCGAGGCGTTCCAGTGGCTCGTCCAGGAGGTCCAGTCCTTCCGCGGCGAGGCGACGCTCCTCCGAGTGGACCGCATCGACACCATGAGCGATGCGCAGCTCACGTCGCTCTTCCACGCGGCGCGCGCGGCGGAGTACCAGGCGGTCATCCGCGGTTGCCGCGAGGTGCTGGCCCAGCTCGACCGACACCGGGCGGCCCGGCGGGGGCCCGTCGACCCGATCAAAGCGCGGCTCGAGGCGCTCAAGCGCGAGCTCGAGCGCGTGCGCACCGTGGACTATCTCGAGGCGCCCATCGGGCGCCGGGCCCGCGCGCTGTGGGAGACGGCGGCGAAACGGCTCCGCGCCGCCGAGGCGCGGCCGCGGCCCGCGAGCGCGCGGCGCCACGGCACGCTCCCGCCGCCGGGCAGCACGTGGGTCACCCGGCCGCGGCCGCACATCGACCGCATCGCGTCGGCGTGGCTCATCAAGCGGTTCCTCGACCACGAGGCGCGCTTCGAGTTCGCCGACCAGGCGGACGCGGCGACGAAGGGGATCCCGTTCGACGTGCTCGGCGCGGAGTTCGGTCACCACGGCGAGGACTGCACGTTCGAGACGCTCCTGAAGCGCGGGGGCGTCAGGGACCGGCGCCTCGGCGCGATCGCCGAGATCGTCCACGAGGCGGACCTGCGCGACGGCAAGTTCACGCGGAGCGAGGCCACGGGCGTGGACCTGGCGATCCTGGCGCTCGCCGCCACGCTCCACGACGACCACGAGCTGCTCGAGCGCGGCATGGCGCTGTTCGACGGGCTCTACGACGTCCTGAAGCAGAAGAGCTGAAGGAGGAAGCGGTGAGCTGGTCACGTCGCGGGGTGCTCGGGTCGCTGGCGATGCTCTGGACGTGGCTCGGCCTGTCGCGCGCCACGGGCGCGGCGGAGCTCACGGTGCCCGGGGACCCGCCTGCGCGGCGGTTCGACTTCGAGACCGGGGGCGCCGAGGGGTGGACGACGGTCGACGGGCGCTGGGGCGTGGAGGAGATGGACGGCGCGCCGAGCGGGAGGCGGGTGCTCGTCCAGCGCGCCGTGCAGAACGCCTTCAACGTCGTGGTCGCGCCCGGCGGACCGTACGCCGACGTCGACGTCTCGGTGCGCGTGAAGCCCATCTCGGGACGCGAAGACGCGTCGGGCGGGGTCGTGTTCCGCTTCGCGGACGGACGCTACTACGTGATTCGAGCCAACGCGCTCGAGAACAACTTCCGCCTGTACGCCTACGACCACGGCCGGCGCCAGCTGGCGAGCGCGACCGTCGAGCGCCCGGCGCTCGGCCGGTGGCACACGCTCCGCGTCGTCGCGGTCGGCGATCGCATCCAGGGCCACCTCGACGGCCGGCTCCTGCTCGACCACCGGGATGCCCGCCTCCGTTCGGGACAGGTCGGGCTGTGGACGAAGGCCGACTCGATCACGGCCTTCGACGATTTCGTCGTCCGTGGAACCAACTAGCACGAAGCCACGACCGGAGAAAGAGGCCAGCCATGAAATGGGTGACGCGAGAGAAAGCGCGAGTGGATCGGATCGCCTGCCCCTGGCTCATCACGCGCTTCATCGACAAGGAGGCTGAGTTCCTGTTCGTTCCCCCGGCGGAGGTCATGAGGGTCGCCGAGCGCGAGCAGGCGGTCCCCTACGACGTGCCGGGCGTCGAGCTCGGCCACCACGGCGAGCGGTGCTCGTTCGACGCGTTCGTCGAGAAATATCGCCTCGACGACCCCGCGCTGCGCGCGCTCGCGCCGATCGTCCGGGGCGCTGACACGGACGCCCGCCAGCTCACGCCGGAGTCGGCCGGCCTCTACGCGCTCGCCACGGGGTTCCAGGCGATCGCCAAGGACGACCACGACAACATGGCGAAGCAGTTCCCGGCGTACGACGCGCTCTACGCCTACTGCCGCGCCCGGGCGAAATGATCGCGTGATGCTGGAGCACGTCGGCGACGTCGACCTGCCGCAACACGCGAAGGCCGGGGGCTTCGATCACGCGGCGGTGCACGGCCCGGCGGGCAGGCTCTACGTCGCGCACACGGCCAACGACGCGGTGGACGTGATCGACTGCCGGACCAACACGTACCTCCGCTCGATCCCGCACCTTCCGGGTGTCGCCGGGGCGCTCGTCGCGGAGGCGCACGACCTCGTGTTCACCTCGAATCGCGCGGAGAACACGGTCGCCATCGTGTCCTCGACGCGGGACGCGACGCTCGCCAGGGTGAAGGTGGGGCTCCGGCCGAACGGTCTCGCTTACGACGCCGGCCGCGGGCTCCTCCTGGCGGCGAACGTGGGCGATCCGGCGCGGCCCGGCTCGTTCACGATGTCGGTCGTCGACGTCGCGGGCCGCGCGATGATCGTCGACATTCCCGTCGAGGGACGAACGCGCTGGACGATCTTCGATCCTGAGCGCGGCCGGTTCTACGTGAACATCGCCGATCCGCCGCAGATCGCGATCGTCGACGCCGCGCGCCCCGAACGGATCGCCGGCGCCTTCACAGTCCCGGCCGCGGGACCCCACGGCCTCGATCTCGACGCGGCCACGGGGCGCCTGTTCTGCGCGTGCGACGGCCGCGCGCTCGTGGTCCTCGACGGCGCCTCGGGCGACGTGCTGGCGCAGGCGGAGCTGGCCGGCGCGCCCGACGTCATCTTCTTCAACGCGGCGCTCCGCCACCTGTACGTGGCCATCGGCGACCCCGGGGTGATCGAGGTCTTCGAGACCGATCGGATGCGCCGCATCGAGACGGTGACGACGGGGCGCGGCGCGCACACGCTCGCGTTCGACGGGGTCCGGAACACCGTCTACGTCTTCTTGCCGGACACGCATCGGGCCTCGGTGTACGAGGATCGGGGGGCCTGACGTGGACCCTCAGCTCCTCGTCTTCGTGGGCGTGGCCACGCTCCTCACCGTCACGCCGGGCCCCGACACGATGCTGGTCATGCGCAACGTCCTCGCGCGCGGGCGGCGGGCCGGGCTCCTGACGACCGCGGGCATCAGCGCGGGAATCTTCGTCCACGCGACCCTCTCCGCGCTCGGCGTCTCGCTGATCCTCGCCCGCTCGGCGCTGGCCTTCGAGGTGGTCAAGCTCGCCGGCGCCGGCTACCTGATCGTCCTCGGCGCCCAGTCGCTCCTCCGCCTGCGGCGCCCGGACGCGGCCGCGGTCCCCGACGGCCCGGCGCCTGCCGGCGGCGGGTCACGCTCGCTGGTCGAGGGCCTGCTGACGAATCTCCTCAACCCGAAGGTGGCGATCTTCTACCTCTCGTTTCTTCCGCAGTTCATCCGGGTCACCGACGCGGTGCTCACGAAGTCGCTCCTGCTCGCGGCGATCCACGTCGGCATGGGCGTCGTCTGGCTTCTCAGCGTGTCGGTCTTCGTCGGCGCGCTGCGCGGGCTCCTCGAGCGCCGGCGCGTGCGGCGGATGCTCGAGGGCGTGACCGCCGCCGTGCTCGTCGGGCTCGGCGTCCGGCTGGCGCTCGAGCGCCGTTAGGAGGGTGTCACCATGAACTGGAAGGAAATCGTGTCCACGTTCCTCCGACTGGGGGCCACGTCCTATGGCGGTCCCGCGATCATGGGTATCATGCAGGCGGAGCTGCTGGAGAAGCGGCGCTGGGTCACCCGCGAGCGGTTCGTCGAGGGCCTGTCCCTGGTGAACATGCTGCCGGGCGCGACGGCGACGCAGCTCGGCATCTTCCTCGCGTACGCCCGCGGTGGCTGGTGGGCGGGCCTGCTCGGAGGGGTCGCGTTCGTGCTCCCCGCCTTCGTCGTCATGCTCGCGCTCACGATCGGCTATGCGGCCCTCGGCGTCACGCCGATCATGCGCGGCGCGCTCTACGGTCTCGGGCCGGTGGTCCTCGGGATCTTCCTGGTCGCCGTCTATCGGCTGGCCAGGTCCACCGCGAGTACGGTCCCGCAAGCCGTCATCGGCGGCGCGGCGGCCGGCGCCCTGCTCGCGAGCCCTCTCGGCGTCGCGGTGATCCTCCTGCTCGCCGGCGCCGTGGGGCTCTTTCTCTTCCACTCGAAGAGGCTGGGAGCGATCGCCCTCGGCTCGCTGGCCGCGGTCCTCGCCGTGGCACCGGCCGTCTGGTGGTCGACGCCGGCGTCCGTCTCGGCCGCGAGCCGCGGCGTCCCTCAGCCCGCGGGGTTGCTGGACATCGGCGTGTACTTCTTCAAGGTCGGCGCCCTCACCGTCGGCGGCGGACTGACGATGCTCGCGTTCATCCAGGACCAGGTGGTCGAGCAATTCCACTGGCTGACGCCGCGGGAGTTCATCGACGGCTTGGCACTCGGCCAGTTCTCACCCGGCCCCGTGCTGATGGTGGCGGCGTACGTAGGCTACAAGGTCGCCGGTGTCGCCGGCGCCACGGTGGCCGCCGCCGCGGTCTTCCTGCCGTCGTTCATCATCATGCTGGCGGTCCTGCCCGTGCTCGACCGCGCGAGGCGGCTCACGTGGACGAGGGCGGTGCTCAAGGGGATGGGGCCGGCGGTGATCGGCGTTCTCGCGGTGTCCCTGTTCCGTCTGGCGCCGTACGCGCTTCCCGACCCGTTCGCGATCGTGATCCTCGTCCTGACGATCACGACGCTCCTCGTGTGGCGGGTCGGCACCGTGAGGCTCATGCTCGCGGGCTCGCTCCTCGGGGTGCTGCGGAGCCGCCTGTTCTCGCTGCCGGGCGTCAGAGCGGCGCGCGACCTCGCGCTCTGGGCGAGAGCCTGATCTGCTAAGCTCTCCTCGCTCAGCCGGACGCGCGAAAGGAGAGACCGCCATGCCCATTCAGACCCGGTACGTGTTCAGCGCCGCGATGGACATCGAGCCCGCGAAGGACAAGGTCTTCAACGAGGTCTACGACACGGACCACGTGCCGCTCATCCTGAAGGTGCCGGGCGTGATCTCGGCGGCGCGCTTCAAGAAGCATGAGCTGACGATGATCATCGGCGGCGAGCGGAAGACCATCGTCTTCGAGAACGAGCCCGTGTACAACGCGCTCTACGAGCTCGAGAGCCCCGAGGTGCTGACGAGCGCGGCGTGGGCGAAGGCCGTGGACGCCGGGCGCTGGCCGGGCGAGGTGCGCTCGTACACGAAGAACCGGCGCCACGTCCTCTACCGGCGCATCTCCTAGCCCCCGCCCGCGTGGCGGACGGGCTCGTCCTCACGCACGGCGCGGGCGGCGACGCCGAGGCGCCGTTGCTCGTCGCGCTCGCCACGGTGCTCGAGGCGCGCGGCCTCGCCGTCGAGCGGTACGACCTGCCCTTCCGCCAGGCGCGGCGGAAGGGCCCGCCGCGGCGTCAGGACGCCGCGCGCGACCGCGCCGGCCTCACGGAGGCCGTCCACGCGATGCGGGGCCGCGCGACCGGACGCGTGTGTCTCGGCGGCCAGTCGTACGGCGGCCGCCAGGCGAGCATCCTCGCCGCCGGCGAGCCCGGGCTCGCAGACGCCCTCCTGCTCCTCTCCTACCCGCTCCATCCGCCGGGCCGGCGCGACGCCCCGCGCACGGCGCACTTTCCCGAGCTCCGGACGCCCGCGCTCTTCGTCCACGGCTCGGTGGACCCCTTCGGGACGCTCGACGAGGTGGAGACCGCGCGGCGACTGATTCCCGCGCGCACGGAGCTCGTGCCGATCGAGGGCGCCGGCCACGACCTCTTCCGCAGGCGCGCGCCGGCCGTCGCTCAGGCGATCGCCGCGGCGTTCCTCGACTTCATCGCGAAGGCTCCGAGCCGGCCTCCCGGATCTGCTTCACAAATCTATTGAGCCGCTCGAACGCGTGGGGCTCGAGATCGAGGAACGAGAGCACGTCGCCCTCGGCCTCGGTGCGCACGAGGACGGCGTCCACGGTGAGCGGCGGCTCGCCGTCGGGGAGGGCCAGGACAAGCTGCACGGTCGCGCCGGCGCGGAGCCAGGTCTGCGGCGCGATCTTCACGCCGAGCGCGCTGACGTCGAGCACCTTCCACTCCCACTCCGCGTCCACGCGCAGCGGAAAGGTCACCGTGGCTCGCGGCGTGCGCCGCCGGTAGGCCTGTCCCTTCAGGACGTGCACCTCGAGGAACGTCAGCACGCCGGCCAGCCGCTCGAGGCCGACGGGCTTTCGCAGGAACTCGAGCGCCCCGAGCCGCAGCGCTTCGTGGGCCTCCTGCTCGGTCGCCACCCCCGAGATCACGACGACGGGAATGCCGCCGTCGCGGACGGCGCGGAGCCGGAGGAAGTCGAGCCCGCTCATGCCCGGCAGGCGCAGGTCCAGCAGCACCACGTCGACGCGCTCGCCCTCGACCACGCGCAGCGCCTCCTCGGCCGTGCGCGCGGCTACCGGCTGGCAGCCCAGCTCTCGCACGAAGTCCGTGAGCGCCGCGAGCACGCCCTGTTCGTCCTCGACGATCAGCACCCGCAGCGCGTCCGTGGACGTGTTCATCCGTCCTGGCCAGTATAGGTCCTTTGCTATGATTTGATCCGTTGACGCAGAGAGGCCTCTGCTCGCTCCTCCTTCTTCTCGCCCTCGCTCAGGCCGGGTGCGGCGCCGTCGTGTCTCCCGCCCGGCCGGCGGGGGACGCGGACGCGCAGCGGTATCTCGAGCGGGGCCGCGCCCTCATCGCCCGCGGTGAGATGGCGGCGGCCACGACGGCGCTGCGCGAGGCGCTGCGCCGCCGGCCCGATCTCACCCAGGCGCGCGCGAGCCTCGGGCTCGCCCTCTACGCCCTGGGCGACCTCGACGCCGCCGTCGACGAGCTGCGCGCGGCCCTCGGCCGGGAGCCCGAGGCCGTGTCGGCCCGGCTGACCCTGGCCGCCGCGCTCGTGGCGAAGCAGGAGTGGGTGGCGGCGCGCGTCGAGCTCGAACGGATCCTCGCCGCGCAGCCGGCGGAGCTCCAGGCGCGTTACAGCCTGGGCGTGGTCCGCTACGCCCAGGGCGATCTCGACGGGGCGATCGACGCGTACCGTCGCGTCCTCGCGGGCGATCCGCAGAACCAGGACGCCCGCTACAACCTGGCCCTCGTGCTGAGGCTCGCGCACCGCGACGCCGAGGCGGCGCCCGAGCTCCTCGCCGCCGCGCGGGCGGGGCACGCGCGGGCGCAGTACTTCGCCGGCACGGCCTACGCCGACGGCCTCGGCGTCGAGCGCGATCTGGCGACGGCGATCGCGTGGTGGTTCCGGGCGGCCGAGCAGGGCGTGACGCCGGCCGAGGAGGCGCTGGCGCAGCTCCGACAGGTCGCGCTGGGACGCGGGCGCCGCGCGGCTGCCGATCGCCCCGCCGCCGAGCAGGCGTTCCGCGACTACCGGGCGGCGCTCTGGAAGGACTTCCCCGAGCTGGCGCCGAACGGCGACGACACCGTGGGGGGCGCGCTCCTGCGGCAGGGGCGCGTGGGCGAGGCGGTGCCGGTGCTGATTCGCGAGGCCGGGGCGCTGAGCGAGCCCGCGCAGCGGCTCCTCGACGCGCTGTACGAGCGGGGTGTCGAGGGACTGCTGCCCGCGCACGACCCGCGGATCCTCGGCTACTTCGACCGCGCGGCCGCCGAGGGCCTGCGCTCGCCCGTCAGGTAGGAGGCGTGTGATCCCACGCCGCGCTCTGCCGGCCGCGGTCATCGGGCTCGCGGCGAGCCTGACGGCGCTCGGTGTCGCGATGCTGGGCGGCGCGGCCGTCACCGCGCTCGAGGGGTCGGTCTACGATCGCGGGCTCCGCGCGCGCGCGGCGCCGGTCAGCCCCGCGCTGCTGGTCATCGTGCGCGATCCGGCGAGCGAGGCCCGGTTCGGCGCGGAGTCCTGGGACCGGGCGATCCTCGCCCGGCTCATCACGAGCCTCTCGCGCGCCGGGGCCGTCGCCATCGGGGTGGACGCCCCCCTCGGGCAGCCGAGCCCACCGGGCCGGGGCGGCGTGTCGAGCGACGCGCTGCTGAGCCAGGCGACCGCGCTGGCGGGCAACGTCGTCTATCCGATCACGCTCGACCTCCGGCCGGGCGCGACGGACGTGGCGCCGGCTCTCCCGTCCTCGGAGGCTCACGCATCGTGGCCGCCGCTCGCCGAGATCCCCCTGGCCCTGCCGCAGGCGGAGGCGAGAGCGCCGCTGTCCGGACTGGCCCGCCGCGCTCGAGCCGTGGGCCACACCGTCGCCCCGGCCGATCTCGATGGCGTCGTGCGCCGAGTTCCGCTCTTCGTCCGACTCGGCGACCGCGCCGTGCCGGCGCTCGGCCTCGGCCTCCTGGCCGTGGCCGGAGACGGCCCCGCGGGTCGGATCGTGATCGAGGGCCAGTGGGTGAGGGTCCCGCGGTCGCGCCCGATCGCCATCGACGGGCGCAGCCGCGCGCTCCTCGGTTACGCCGCGCCGGAGCGGCTCGACGTCGTGTCCTTCCTCGAGGTCTGGACCGCGATCGACGAGCGGCGGGCCGAGAGGCTCCGGAGCCTGGCCGACGACAAGATCGTCCTCGTGCTCGTCGAGCCTCAGCGGGAGCAGCGTCGCACGCCGGTCGGCCTCATGTCCGACGTCCTGATC
The DNA here is from genome assembly GCA_035260325.1 of Candidatus Methylomirabilota bacterium. NCBI lineage: Bacteria > Methylomirabilota (SeqCode) > Candidatus Methylomirabilota bacterium. The sequence goes on from DATFVL010000053.1 coordinate 12,764, forward strand.
CAGGCCCAGCTCGTGAACGCCGTGCTGGCGGGGTCGTGGCTCAGGGAGGCGCCGCTCGCGTGGACCCTGCCCGGCACGCTGGTCATCGCGGTCCTCACCGCGTGGCTCTGGCTCGCGCTCCCATGGTGGACGGCGCTCCTCGGTGTCGCCGGCCTCACATCGGGCTATGCCGCCGCGCTGCTCCTGTCGCCGTCGGTCGGCGTCGTGGCACCCGTGGTCCTGCCGCTCGCGTCGGTCGTCGCGGCCTCCGCCGGGGCCCTCGGCTTCCGCCAGCTCGGCTCGGCCTACCGCCTCCGGCACCTCGAGGGAGAGGTGCAGCGGATCCGCGAGGCGCTGGTGCGCGAGGAGTCCACGGTCGAGGCGCTGGAAGAGGACCTCGAAGAGGCGCGCGGGCGCCTCCAGACGGCCGACGCCTTGCGGGCCCAGCTCACAGAGGCTCGCGCTCGGGAGGAAGACACGCGAGGCCGGCTCGCCGCGCTTGAGCGAGAGCTGCGAGCCGCCGACACCCGCCTAGCGCCGCTCGATGACGCCGAGCTCGAGCGCCTGCGCGGGCGGTGCGCGGAGATCGGGATCATCACGCGCGATCCCGCCGTGCTCGCGCTCTTCCGGGACCTCGAGAAGGCGGCGCGCGCCACGCTGCCGATCCTGATCACCGGCGAGCCGGGGACGGGCAAGGAGCTGTTCGCGCGGGCGGCCCATCGCCTGAGCCCCCGCGGCGGCGGGTCCTTCGTGGCGGTCAACATGGCGGCCATCCCGCCCGAGCTCTTCGAGAGCGAGCTGTTCGGCCACGTAAAGGGGAGCTTCACCGGCGCGATCGGGGAGCGCCGGGGGTACTTCGAGCAGGCCGACCGCGGAACGATCTTCCTCGACGAGATCGGCGAGCTGCGCGCCGAGCACCAGTCGAAGCTCTTACGGGTCCTCCAGGAGAAGACCTTCCACCGGGTCGGCGCGACCCGCGCGACGGCGGTGGACGTCCGCGTCGTCGCCGCCAGCAACCGCGACCTCGAGCGCGGGATGGTCGCGGGCTGGTTCCGCGAGGACCTCTACTTCCGCTTGAAAGGCCTCGTCCTCCGCCTTCCCCCGCTGCGCGAGCGGCGCCAGGACGTCGCGCCGCTCGCGGCGCGGTTCGTGGAGGACGCCGCCGGAGAGGCAGGACGGCCGGTGGCGCTCTCCGCGGCGGCGCTTCAAGCGCTCGAGGGGCACGACTGGCCCGGCAACGTCCGTGAGCTCCAGCACTGCATCCAGCAGGCGGTCGCGCTCACCGAGCGGGCCGTCCTCGGGCCGGAGGACCTACGGCTCGCGCGGGCGAGCGAGGCGCGGACCGACGCCGCGGGCGACGCCGCGGTCCTCGACTGCCTGCGCAGGCACGGGTTCGACATGCAGGCGACGGCGCGGGCGCTCGGGTGGGACCGGAGCACGGTGACCCAGCGGCTCAAGGGCATGGGCTTCGGCGCCCTGGTCGACTCCCGCGGCGACCGGGGGAAGGCCGCGCTGGCGCTGGCCGGCGACCCGGCGCTCGCTCGCGCCGTGGACCTGAAGCTCGCCGAGTACCACGAGCATCTTCTGAGAGCCGTCGAGGGCTTCGAGTCCGCCGAGGCCGCCGTGGTCGCGTGCCGGCGCCGCTTCAAGAACCTGCCGGAGCGCCACTTCCGCTCGCTCGAGGTCCTCGTCCGCCAGCACTTTCAGACGCGCATGTGAGGGGACGCGTGCGGGGATGCGGGGCGTCCCCGCATGGCGCCGAGCGCGTCCCGCGCCCAAGCGCGTGAAACTATTCGTCCTGGGGAGTCCGACCGTCCTGGCGCGCGCGTTGCTCTCCCTCCTCCCCCAAGGAGGAACCACCCATGACCAACACACAGCACGCAGCGATCGTTGCAGGACTGTTCCTGATGGTCGGCGCCGCGACCTTCGGGACCTACTGGGTCGCGTCCAGGGGCACGGACGCGAAGCCGGCCGTGGTCGCGACCGCGGCGGCCGAGGCGCCGGCGGCACCGCCCGCCGTGGGTCCGGCGCCCGCCAACCTCGAGGTCATCCACGCCGACGTCTACTTCGACTTCAAGACCGCCCGCCTCAGCGCCGATGCGGTCCGCCTCCTCCAGGAGAAGGCGGCGCTCATGGACCACGCCAGCGTCTGGGTGGCGCTCGTGCAGGGGCACAGCGACCGCCAGGGCCCGGCCGAGTACAACAAGGTCCTCGCTCAGCGGCGCGCGGACGCGGTCAAGCGGTTCCTGGTCGAGCTCGGCGTCCCGGAGACGTCCATCAAGGTGGTGGCCATCGGGCCGGACGGCGCCCTCTGCGACGAGCCCACCAAGGAGTGCCAGCAGCTCAACCGCCGGGTGCACCTCGAGATCCGGAAGCTCGCCCGGACCGCGGTCACGCCGGTCCGCATCGAGACGAAGGACGGCGAGCAGCCCGCCCCGAAGACCCCGTAACCCGCCGCGCCACGACTCTCCGCCCCGCGGCGCCGGCGGCCCACGCCGCGCCACGGGGCGGAGACGTGGGCTAGCGGCCTCGGGGCGCCGTGCTCGGCTTGCCCGCCGCGGCGGCGGCGTCGGCCTTCTTGAAGTCGGCCTCGGTCAGGCCGTAGAGGTTCGCGCCCCCCATGAGGATGTCCGCCGCGATCTTGCGGGGGACGTTCTTCAGGAGGTTGTCCGCGACGTGCGGGAAGTTGGAGTCGAAGTGCGGGTAGTCCGTCGAGACGCACATGCGGTCGGCGCCGATGAGCCCCGCCGTCGCCTCGATCTCGGGCTCGCTCCCCTCGACCGCGGCCCAGCAATTGCGCCGGAAGTATTCCCGCGGGGTGAGCGAGAGGTAGGGCGCGTGGCTGTCACGGTACTGGGGGTAGTCCCACTCGATGCGCGACAGGAGTCCGGGCGCCCACGAGTTCTGGGCCTCGAGGAAGCCGACGCGGAGCTTCGGGTGGAACTCGAACACGCCCGCGATGATCATCGCGACCATCGCCTGCTGCATCTCGATCCAGTGGCTGGCGACGTGCCGGTAGAACCGGTTCTCGCCGTAGAGCTCGGTCATGCGAGAGTACACGGCGCCCACACCCTCGTGGAATCCCCAGGTCGCGTTCAACTCCTCGTGCACGCTGTAGAGGGGATCCCAGTAGTTCGAGTGCCAGTAGCGGCCGTTCACGAGGTTCGGGCGCATGAAGGAGCCGACGGCGCCGAGCTCCTTCACGCCCCGCACCAGCTCCTTGCACGCCAGGTGCACGTCGTGCACGGGCAGCATCACAACGAACTTCAAGCGCTCGGGGCTGTACTGGCAGAACTCGTGGATCCAGTTGTTGTAGGCCTGGCAGACGGCGAGCGAGAGCTGCGGATCGAGGTTGTTGCGGGCGATGAGGGAGAGGCCGGTGGTGGGGTAGAGGACGGCGATGTCGACGCCCTCCATCGCCATGCCCATCACCTGCGCCTCGCCGTTGTAATCGCGCTCGACGGCGAAGTCCAGCCGGCCGGTGTCGGCGAGCCGGGACCCCGAGAGGGGCTGCGTGCTCTGCGTCGGGCCGGGGCGGCGCCGCTTCCGGTACTGCTGGAGGTCGGCGTCCGTCGTAGGCGTCCCGTCGAGCAGGATCGCGCCGAACGTGCCGCGCGCCGGCCGTCCGTCGGCCCCCACCGGGACGCTCACCCGGCTCTTGAACTTCGGGTCCAGGTAGCGGTCGAAGAGATCCGGCGGTTCCATGACGTGCATGTCGGAGTCGACGAAGCGAAGCCCGTCCTTCATGGGAGCCTCCCCGGCGCGACGATGGACCTGCTTGTGGTCCGGACTATATCCCGCCCCGGCGGCGAGTCAAGTGCGACGCGGCGAGCGGTCACGCTCAGCGGCGCGCAGAGCGTGTCCGCTGTAGCGTGGAGTTGACCCCCGCGGTCCGGTATGACGCAAGCTCTTCACGCACAACCTGCCGCACGACGTCGAGAGTCGACCGCCGGTGGACGTGTTCCAGTAGTGCGTCGTTGATCAGCGTCTGATAGTTACCGCCCCCGGCCCTGTCGACTAGGTTTCGAAAGTACTCGAGCACCGTGTTGTCTAACCGGATCGAGATCTTCGTCTTGCCTGGTTCGGGCGTGATGACTGGGCCACGCTTCGCACGCGAGAAGTCTATGTTGCGATATTTCTCAGCTACGGCTTTCTTCATAAAGCTCCCCCTGACGCTTGTCCGCCTTCCACGCGGAGATCATCCGGATGATGTCCGGCCCCGCGTACGCGTATACAACGACGAGCAGGTTCGCCAGGTCGCTCAGGCCCAGCGTTACGAACCGCTGCTCTTCGAGAGCGTCCGGATCCGCTTGAGTCAAGGCGAAGGCGTCTTCCAGAACTGTGACCGCCTCTGCAAAGCTCACGCCGTGGGCGCGTAGGTTCGCCTCCGCCTTCCGCGGATCCCACTCGAACCGCACCACAGCAGTGTATAGACGTTTGTCCCCCGCGGCAAGCAAACTCGGCTTTTGGCCCGGCCGCGGCTCGCTTCGCTCGCGGCGGCGGCTCAATCACCAACACCCCGACGGGCCTCGTACTGATCAAGGATCGACCCCTATGACAAGCGTTGGGACAAGGTACACGCTACCTATCGCCAATATCTTTCGCCGCGTGCTACCCAAAGAGCAGTGCCAAGTATGTCCGAAAGAGCGGGGCGTGTACGTGACAATCATCACGCCCGCCGGTATGTGCCCTGCTGAGTAATCCGCGAGGAACTCAAAGAAGTCGGGATAAACCAGACGCTCATGCCCCAACTCGATTTCGATTGGGACCCTTCCGTCATACAGGTCATAGCGCATGCCTGGTACCGTGACGGAGGCGACCTCGTGCTGCCATCCTGCGGCGCGGAACCACCGTTGAACTTGGCTGGATAGCGCTCTCGGTCCGCCAGCGACGGCGAGGTTGAGGACGCTGGATGGAGCGGTGAGGACTCCCCGCAGCCGCGATAGCAAACCCGAATCCACGGCATTGATCACCGCTTCCGCATTGCGGTAGTTGAACTCCTCAACTATACGCACTGGCTCTGCCGGGGGTGACGGCCGCAAGCGCGCGAGGGAGTTGCATCAGCGAACTTTCTCGCCGAGAGCTCGGTATTTGCCAGGCCGCAAGAACTCAAGCTGGCCGTCATCTCGCAGTTCCTGAAGAATCCGGCTAACGG
>DATFVL010000054.1 GCA_035260325.1 Candidatus Methylomirabilota bacterium
TGCTCGGCGGTGAACCCGAACTTCGTCTGGAGCTCCTTGAGGGGCGCCGAGGCGCCGAACGTGTGCATCCCGATGACCTCGCCGCCCGCGCCGACGTACCGGCTCCAGCCGAAGGTCGAGGCCTGCTCGACCCCGACGCGCGCGGCGACCGCGGGCGGCAGCACGGCGTCGCGGTACGCGGCCGGCTGGTGCTCGAAGAGCTCCCACGACGGCATGGACACGACGCGGGCCCGGACGCCGGCCGCGGTCAGCCGCTCGTACGCGTCCACGCAGAGCGCGACCTCGCTGCCCGAGGCCAGCAGGATGACCTCGGGCGCGCCCCCCGTCGCGTCCGCGAGCACGTAGGCGCCCTGCGCCACGCCCGCCGCGCTCGCGTACGTCGAGCGGTCCAGCGTCGGCAGCGCCTGGCGCGACAGGACGAGACAGACGGGCTCGTGGCGGAGCTGCAGGACGTAGCGCCACGCCTCGAGCACCTCGTTGGCGTCCGCGGGGCGGAGCGTGAGGAGGCCGGGGATCGCGCGGAGCGACGCGAGCTGCTCGATCGGCTGGTGCGTCGGCCCGTCCTCGCCCACGCCGATCGAGTCGTGGGTGAAGACGTAGATCACGGGTAGCTCCATCAGCGCGCTGAGCCGGATCGCCGGGCGCAGGTAGTCGCTGAAGATCAGGAAGCTCGAGCCGTAGGGCCGGACCTTGGAGAGCGAGAGGCCGTTCAGCACCGCGCCCATCGCGTGCTCGCGGACGCCGAAGTGCAGGTTGCGCCCCGCGGGCGTGCCGGCCTCGAAGTCGCCGGCGCCGTCGAACACGAGGCGCGTCTTCGTCGAGGGGGCCAGGTCCGCGGAGCCGCCGAGGAGCCACGGGACGTTCCGCGCGAGCACGTTCAGCACCTTGCCCGACGCGTCGCGGCCCGCGAGGCCCTTGGGGTCGGCCGGAAACGGCGCGAGCCCCTTGTCCCAGCCCTCGGGGAGCCGGCGGTGCTGCATCCGGTAGAGGTGGTCGGCGAGCTCCGGGAACCGGTCCTTGTACTCGGCGAAGCGCGCCATCCACGCCTCGCGCGCGGCGTGGCCGCGCGCGCCGACGCCGGCCGCGAAGTGCTCGCGCACGCCGTCCGGGACGAGGAACCGGGCGTCCTCGGGCCAGCCGTAGGCGCGCTTCGTGAGCCGGACCTCCTCCTCCCCGAGCGGCTCGCCGTGGGCCGCGTGGGTGTCCTGCTTGTGCGGCGCGCCCCAGGCGATGTGGCTGTCCACGATGATCAGCGTCGGGCGACCGGGCGTCGCCTTGAAGGTCCGGAGCGCGCGCGCGACCATCTCGAGGTCGTTCGCATCGCCGACACGCGTGACGTTCCAGCCGTAGCCGAGAAACCGCGTCGCCACGTCCTCGCTGAACGCGAGGTCGGTGGGCCCCTCGATCGTGATCCGGTTGTTGTCGTAGAGCCAGCACAGGTTCGAGAGCCCGAGGTGGCCGGCAAGCGAGGCCGCCTCGCCGGAGACGCCTTCCATCAAGCAGCCGTCGCCGGCGAGCGCGTACACGTCGTAGTCGAGCATCGGAAAGCCCGGGCGGTTGAAGTGGCTCGCCATCCAGCGCCCGGCGATCGCCATGCCCACGCTCGTCGCGACGCCCTGCCCGAGCGGCCCGGTCGTCGTCTCCACGCCCGAGGTCCAGCGGTACTCGGGATGGCCCGGGCACTTGCTCCCGAGCTGGCGGAAGCGCTCGATGTCGTCGAGCGTGACGGAGAGCTGCCCGAGACGCTCGTACTGCGGGTTGACCGCCTTGACGCCCGTCAGGTGCAGCATCGCGTAGAGCAGCATGGACGCGTGGCCGGCGGAGAGCACGAAGCGGTCGCGGTTCGGCCAGATCGGATCGTCGGGATCGAACCGGAGGACCCGCTGCCAGAGCGTGTAGACGACCGGCGCCAGCGCCATCGCGGTGCCGGGATGGCCCGAGCTCGCCTTCTGGACGGCGTCCATCGCGAGCGTTCGGATCGTGTTCACGCAGAGCTGGTCTCGGTCCACGGCGTCCTCCCACGCGTTTCGGCCGGGGTGATCGGGAGCTTACTGCTTTTCGAGCGGGTCGTCCACGCGCCTCAGCCGAGCTCGTGCCAGGCCCGCAAGGCCTCCGCCACCGACCACGCCTGGGCGATCGTGCCCCGCGGGGCGAACGGCGGGTCGCCGTCGAAGATCTCGGCGACGGACCCAAGGCCGTAGTCCGTGAGGTGATCGGCGAGCGGCGCCAGGAACGAGCGCGCGGCCGCGGCGTCGCCGTGGACCCGGAGGTGGGCGAGGGCGAATGGCCCGAGGAGCCACGCCCACGCCGGGCCCTGGTGGTACGCGTCGGCGCGCTCTTCGGGGCTCCCGGCGTAGCGCCCCCGGTATCGCAGATGCCCGGGAGCGAGCGTCCGGAGGCCGTGGGACACGAGGAGGTGGCGGGCGCACGCGTCCACGACGCCGCGCTGGCGCTCGCGCGGGAGCGGGCTCTCGGGCAGCGAGACGGCGAAGATCTGGTTCGGCCGGAGCGCGTCGTCGGGACCGTCGGGACCGTCGAGCACGTCGTAGCAGCAGCCGGCGGGCGGGTTCCAGAAGCGCTCGAAGCCGGTCTGGGCGCGCGCGGCCGCTTGGTCCCAGGGCTCCGCCGGCTTCCCCAGCCGGCGAGCGAACGCGGCCATGGCGCGGAGCGCGTTGTACCAGAGCGCGTTGACCTCCACCGGCTTGCCGATCCGCGGCGTCACCACCCGCTCGCCGGCCTTCGCGTCCATCCAGGTGAGCTGGACACCCGGCTCGCCCGCCGCGAGCAGCCCGTCGGCGGGATCCACCTTGATGCCGTGGCGCGTGCCGTCCCGGTGCTGGCGGACGACGTCCTCGAGCAGGGGGAAGAGCTCCCGCAGGAGCGCGTCGTCGCCGCTCGCCGCGTGGTAGGCCCGGATCGCCTCCACGTACCAGAGCGTCGCGTCCGCCGTGTTGTACTCGGGCGCGCGGCCGGCGTCGGGGAACCGGTTCGGCAGCAGGCCGCGGTCCACGAAGCGCGCCCACGTCGTGAGGATGCGCCGCGCGACCTCGGCGCGTCCGGTCACGAGCGTGAGCCCGGCGAGCGCGATCATCGTGTCGCGCCCCCAGTCGCCGAACCAGGGATAGCCGGCGACGATCGTCGTCCCGTCGGCCTCGCCGGCCGACCGGGCCGCGCGCGCGACGACGAACTGATCGGCGGCGAGCACGAGCTGCGCGATCCACGCGGGCGCCTCCCGCGCGGCGGACCGGGCGCGCCGCCAACCGTCGAGCACGCGCGCCTCGTGGCCCTCGCGCCGCCGCCACGCCGCGTCGCCGTCGAGCGAGGGCGCGGCCTCCGCGGAGAGCACGAGCGTCAGCGCGGCGCCCGGCGCGAGCGACGCCGAGAGCGTGCCCGCGTGGAGATGATCGTCGCGCGACGGAAGTCCCCGCTCGCGCTCGCGCGGAAGCTCGTAGCCCTCGTACCACGAGTGCGCGGCCGTGGCCGTCGCGCCCTCGGCCAGGATCAGGAGCGGCCGGGCGCCCTCGAACGCGACGACGCCGAGCCCGTGCTTCACCGGCGTGACGGCCATCCGCCAGCCGGGCCCGCGCGTCACGGCGTGGAGGTCGCGGTGATTCACGAGCGCCTTGAGCTCGAGCGCGACGGGCACCCGCCCGCGGAGCAGGCGATAGCGCACGTAGGTCGTGTTCGCGCCCTGCTCCATCCACACGCGCTTCTCGACGAGCGCGTCGCCCACCGCGTAGACCCAGACGGGCGTGGTCCCGTCGAGATGGAAGCTCTCGATCTCGCGGAAGCCCTGCGGGTCGACCGCGCCGTCGGCCCAGCGGTTCGTGGCGAGCGCCCGGGCGACGCCGTCGTACACGGCGGTCTCGTCCAGCTTGGCGGCGAAGAGCGTCCGACCGAGCGGTGGGTGGAGGGCGGCGACGAGAAGACCGTGATAGCGCCGGGTGAGCGAGCCCGCCACGGTACCCGAGGCGAAGCCGCCGAGGCCGTTGGTGCAGAGCCACTCCCGGCGCTCGGCGAGGTCGAGCACGCCGGCGATCTCCCGCCCGAAGCGGATCATGCCTGGAGTCTAGCCGCGCGCGGGCGCCCGCGACAGGGCGTCAACGGGCGCTGGAGCCCGCTCCGACACTTTTGATGCGCGGCGCGGCGCGGGGGATTCACGCGAATCCCGGGCGGTGCCGTGCCCATCGCAACGGTGAGGAGGGAACGGCCATGACCGAGATTCTTGCCATGGTGCTGATCAGTGCGCTGATCTTCCTCCCGCTCGGACTCCGGACGTGGATCGACCGGAAGGAGTCGCGGGCCGAGAGGATCGGGGCGGAGATCCGGGCCGCCGTCAACCGCAAGCTGCACGGCGAGTCGCTCCTGTCTGTGCGGGTGACGCGCGAGGGCCTCTGGCACCCGGGCCGCGTCGTGCTGGACGCGCCGCGGGGCTACGAGGAGATCACCCAGGCCGTGTGGCCGACGGTGGTGAAGCGGCTCCCCGAGGACTACGAGCTCGTGGTGAAGACCGCGAGGGATCTCCCCCGCGCCGCCTGAGTTCGGGCTGGCGCCGCGGCGCCTGCTTGCCGTACATTCTTGCCATGCCGAGCATGGAAGAGTACGCTAGGCAGCCCGCCGCCGAGCGCCTCAAGCGCCTCGCGCGCACCCCGGACGAGCTCGCCGCCGCCATCCACGGTCAGAGCGAGACCAATCTCTCCCGCCGCCCCGACGCGAAGAACTGGGCGGCGAAGGAAGTGGTCTGCCACCTGCGCGACACCGAGGAGCTCTTCATGGGGCGGTTCGCGCTGGTCGCGGCGATGGACGACCCGAAGTTTCCCTCGCTGAATCCAGGGACCCCCGACCGCTGGGCCGAGGACCGTCAGTACCTGAGGAACGACGCCGCGGCGGCGCTCGACGCGTTCAGGAAGCGGCGGGAGGAATCGCTGGCGTATCTCGGGACGCTCGGGCCGGACGGCTGGAGGCGTGGCGGCATCCACCCGCAGCGCGGCCGCATGACGATCGACGACTTCGTCACGCTGATGGCGTGGCACGACGACAACCACCTCGACCAGCTCCAGCGCGCGCTCGCGGGGAAGGCCTAGCGGCCGGCGTTTGACGCGGAAGTTCGAGTTTCCCCGCGAGGGGACCCGCTTCCTTCTGTATCCGAAGCCGCGGATCGTGGCCGGCTTCGACAAGCCCCGGCTCGTTCACGTCGACGCGCGGCCCGGGAGCATCGGGCCCGGACCGTCCGGCCGGCGCCTCTACGTGGTGGACGCGTGGAACAAGCGGCCGTACCGCGACCCCGACACCGGCGCCTACGACTGGCGCCCGCCCTACCCCCGCCGCATGCGCGCGCTCGATCCGGTCAGGCCGAACGCGGAGGGCCACTTCGACTCGGTCGTCCCGCGCATCCGGGAGTTCTCGCAGGCGGCCTTGTACGCGTCGGTCGCCAGCGTGATGGCCATCTGGGAGCATTACCTCGGCCGTCGGCTCCGCTGGGGCACGCGCGGGCAGCGCCGCCTCGAGCTGATCCCGCGGGTGAAGAAGCTCGGCGCCAACGCGTGGTCCGGCGACGGCTACATCGAGTTTGGATTCGCCGGCCGCGATCCCGCGCAGCCGTACGCCGAGGACTTCGACGTGGTGGCTCACGAGGTGGGCCACCAGTTCCTGAAGCGCGTCATCGGCAAAGCGCCCGCGGACCGGCGCGAGTTCATGCGCAAGTCCCACGACGAGGCCGGGGCCGACCTCGTCTCGCTCGTCGCCGTCCTCCACTTCGACTACGTCGTCGAGCGCGTGCTCGCCGAGACGCGCGGCAAGCTCTACTCGGTCAACCTGGTCTCCGAGATCGGCCAGTATCGGAGGGGACGGAGCGGGCGCCGCCCGGGCCGGCTCTATTTTCACGACAAGACGCTGCGGGCCCCGGCCGTCAGGGCGGCGCGTAGACGCGGCGACAAGCACACCTACGCTCAGCCCTTCCTCGGCGCGGCGTTTGACGTCCTCGTCGAGATCTTCGAGGGCCATCTCGTCCGCCGCAGGTTGATCTCCGCCGAGCTCGCACGCAACTCGACGCACGCCAGGGCCGAGCGCGACCCCGCGATCCACCGCAAGTTCGCCGCGCGCTACCGCCTGAATCCCGACGGCTTCGGCGAGGCGCTCGTCGAGGCCGCGGCCGATTTCGCGCGCCTGCTGGCGCTCGCGTGGCAGAAGTCCCGGCGGACGGGCGCGACGTTCTCGACGGTCGCCGCCAATCTCGTCGCCGCCGACCGGCGGCTCCATCGCGGCCGACACCAGCAGGCCATCCGTCGCGCGTTCGGGCGCCGGCGGATCGTCGTGCGGGCACCGCGGCCGTGAGCGCGCGACTCCTCGTGATGGGCGCGGGGACGACGGCGGCGAGCAACCTGATCCGCGGCCTCCGGACGGGCGATCGCTCGCTCGTCATCGTGGGCTGCCACCCCGACCGCTTCGCCCTCGCGAAGTCCACGGCGGACCGCAACTATCTGACGCCCGCGGTGACCGATCGGGGTTTCCTCCGTGCGCTCGCGCGCGTCATTCGCCGGGAGCGCGTGGACCTCCTGATCCCGACGACCGATACCGAGGTCGCCGTCATCGCGCGGCACAGCGCCCGCGTCCCCTGCCGGACGTTCCTCCCCCGCCGCAGCGTCGTCGAGCTCTGTCAGGACAAGTACCGCCTGAACCGCCATCTCCGCGCCCGCGGCGTCCCCGCGCCTCTGACCTTTCCGGTCACCAGCCTCCGGACGCTCGGCCGCGCGTTCCGCCGCCTCCCGGTGCGCGGGCTCACGTGGTGCCGCATCCGGGTCGGGAGTGGGTCGATGGGCGCGATCCCGGTGCGGACGGTGGCCCAGGCGCGGAGCTGGATCGAGTACTGGCGCGACATGCGCGACGTCCCGGCGGCGGCGTTCACGCTGTCGGAGTACTTGCCGGGCCGGGACTTCTCGTGCCTGGCGCTCTGGAGGGAGGGGACACCGATCCTCGCGACGACGCTCGAGCGTCTCTCGTACGTCGCCAGCGGCGCGAACCCGAGCGGCATCTCGTCGGTCGCCCACCTCGCGAAGACCGTCTACGAGCCGCGGGTCGTCGAGACCTGCGCCCGCGCGGTCCGGGCGCTCGACCCGCGCGCGTCGGGAACGTTCAACTGCGACCTGCGCGAAAACGCGGACGGCACCGCGTGCATCACCGAGATCAACGCGGGACGCTTGCCGTCCGGCCTGCTCCTGCACGATCTCACCGGCAAGCACAGCGTCTCGGCGACGTTCGTCCGCCTGGCGCTCGGCGAGCCGGTCGAGCTGCGCGACGAGTACGACGCCGACGAGGGGTGGTACGGCGTGAGGGACCTCGACACTCCGATGGGCGTCTTCCATGTGGACGCGTTGTTCGATAGGATCCAGGACGCGCGCGGGTAGGGTGCCCGCCGGTCCCCGTCCCACTCACCCACAGAGGAGGCAACGCGATGCCATTCACGGGACCCCAGGTGAAGCGCGGTCGGAAGCGGCGGATCGTCATCGTGTTCCGCGGCCGGACGAAGAGCCCCGCCGTGAAGCAGCTCGCCAGGGCGGTGCAGCAGCTCGTGAAGAAGCACAATGCCCGGATCAAGAAGATCAAGAAGAAGAGGGGCTAGCGGCGCCCGCGCCGCGGGCGTCCCCGCGACGAGGAAGCCGCCGCGGGACCGTGTGCACCGCGTCGAGGTTGTCGGCGACCTCGACGCCCACGCCGCCGAGGAGCTCGCGCTGGAGGTCCGGCGGCTCGTGGAGCGCGCCGGGCGCGGGATCGCGGGCGTGCGCATCGTCGTCTCCGCGGCGAGCCGGAAGGGGCGGCGCCTAGCGTAGAGTCGCGAGCGCCGCCTCGACCTCGCCGAGCCAGAGCGTCATCCCCATCCGACGGAAGAGCGCCCCGGCGGCGCCGAGGTGTTCGCGCGCCGCGTCGCGGTCGCCGGTCGACTGCTGCAGCCGACCGAGCGCCGCGTGGCAGCGCGCGGCGAGCGGACGCATCGCGAGCTCGGTCGCCAGCCGCAACGCCTCGCCCAGACGCTCGCGCGCGACGTCGGCGGCGCGCGCCTCCGTGCGCAGCGCGATCTCGGCCTCGAGCCTCAGCGCCCACGCCTCGTGGCCTCGCTCCCGGTGCTCGCGAGCGAGCGCCAGGGCGCCGGTCGCGCTCCCGCTCGCCTCGCCGATCCGGCGCGCCAGGAGATAGGCCTCGCCCAGGCACGTCAGCAACGGAGCGCGCCCGCCGATGACCCGCATCGCCTGCGACTGCCTGGCAGCGTGCTCGAGGAGCGGCACGGCGTCGTCCACGCGTCCCGCGAGCACCAGCGCCTCACCCAGCGAGGCGGCGATGCGCGGGAGCCAGAGCGACAGGTGCCAGGTCCGGCAGAGCTCGAGGCCGGCTTCGAGGATCGGGATCGCCGCCCCGAGCTCACCGCGCCGGACGTGGACGCTGCCGATTCCCGCGTACGCGGTCGCGAGCGTGTACGGGTGGTCCACCGCGTGCGCGATCCGGACCGCCTCCTCCCCGCGCCGGATCGCCTCGTCGAACTCGCCGAGCTCGGCCAGACACCAGACGAGGTTGGTCCGTGCGTGGACCGACGGGACCAGGGAGTGCCCGAGGAGCTCGCGCTCCCGCCCCCGTTCGAGGACCGCGATGTTGTGTTCGAGGAACGCGATCGCGTCTCGATACTCGCCGCGCGCGTAGTACGTCTGGCCGAGATAGGTGTTGCTGCGCAGCTGGACGTCGAAGTCGCCGAGCGCGTCGGCGATCGCGAGCGCCTGTCGTCCGTACTCGATCGCGCGGTCGTGGTCGCCCATGAAACGGAAGTAATCGGCGAGCACGACCAGCACGCGTCCGAGCCGCCGCTGGTCGCCGAGGCTCCGGGCGAGACCTTCGGCGTCGCGCAGGCTCTCGACGATCCGCCCGAACTCGCCGAGCGGCTGGAGCGCGTTCCGGAGATCGAGCCGGAGATCGATCGCGCGCGCCGTCTTCTCGTGCGTGTCGGGCATGCGCGCGAGCGCGACGAGCGCCCGCTCGAACGATCCCACCGCCTCCTGGTGGGCGCAGCGCCTGAACGCCCGCAGGCCGGCCTCGTGGAGGTAGCCGAGCGCCTTCGGCCAGGCGCGCCCCTCGAAGGCGTGGTGCGCGAGCGTCTCGGTGTGCTCGTCGAGCCGCCCGGGGTGGCGCCGCTCGATGACGTCCACGATCCGCGCGTGCAGCTCACGGCGCCGATCGTCGAGGAGGCTGGCGTAGGCGACCTCGTGGGTGAGGGCGTGCTTGAACGTGTACTCGGTCTCGGGGCCGGGGCTCGTCTCGTACAGGAAGTCGGCGCTCTTCAGACGGGTGAAACCGGCGCGGACCGCTTCGTCGCCGAGCTCGGCGACGGCGTGGACGATCGGGAACGGCACGTCCCGGCCGACGACGGCCGCGATCTCGAGCAGCCGTTTGTCGTCGGGCGCGAGCCGGTCGATCCGGTTCCGGAGCACCTCCTGAATGGTGTCGGGCACCGCGAGCGTCGGCGCTTCGCCGGCCTGCTCCCGTACCGTCCGCGCGAGCTCCTCGAGGAAGAGCGGGTTGCCCTCGGCCTTCTTGACGATCCGGTCGGCGAGGTCATCGGGCAGGCGCTCACTGCCGAGCACCGAGCGTAGGACGCGCAGGCTGTCGTCCGGCGCGAGCGGCTGCAGCGCCAGGTGGGTCGCGTAGGACTTCTCGAGCCACGCCGGGCGATACCCCGCGCGGTGGGTCGAGACGAAGAGGATCCGTGAGCCGGCGAGGATCTCCGCGAGCGACGCGAACAGCTCCTCGGAGGTCGCGTCGATCCAATGCAAGTCCTCGACGATCACGACGAGCGTGAGCTGCCGGCTGCGGGCGAGCCAGAGCTGGCGGAGCGTCTCGAAGGTGCGGGCCTTGATCGCGTCGGGCGCGAGCGCCCGGAGCCGCTCGGCGCCGTCGTCGACCCCGAGCAGGTGCAGCAGGTACGGCCCGCCCTCGGCCGCATCCATCCCGGCCTCGCGCAGCGCGACGCTCACGCGCTCGCGCACCGCCGCCGACGTGTCCGAATCCGTGATCGCGCACGCGGCCCTGAGGATGCCGAGCACCGGCAGGTACGGCGTCGTCGCGCCGTACGACACGCACCGGGACGCCAGACAGGCCACCGGCTTTCCGGCGACGCTCTGGCGGAACTCGTGGAGGAGGCGCGACTTGCCGATGCCCGCCTCACCGCTGAGCCCCACGATGTGGCCCTGGCCGCGGACGGCGGACTCGAGCCGGCTCCAGAGCAGCTCGATCTCGCGGTGACGCCCCACGAACGTCGCGACGTGGCCGGCCACGCCGAGGCCGCTGCGCTCGCGTCCCGCGAGCGCAAAGAGGCGCCCGAGCGCGCCCCCGACGAAGTCGAGCAGCTCGAAGTGGCGCTCGAGGAACGGCGCCGCGGTCTCGCTGACGAGGATCGATCCCGCCTCGCCGCGGTCGGCGAGCTCCTCGAGCACGCCGAACGCCTTCTGCTTCGTCTCCAGATCCAGCTCCGCGGGGCCGCGGCCCGACCCGACGAGGAACTCGGCGAGATGAATCCCGACCTTGGTCGCCGGCAGCGGCACCCCGTCGCTCCGCGCCCGCTCGAGCGCGCGCTGCATCGCCATCGCGGCATGCGCGGCTCGGCCCGGCGCGTCCTCGACGGCCTCGAGCCCGAACGAGGCGACGACGCTGGCGGGACTCATCCCCTCGACGCGCCCGCCGAAGCTCCGCGCCTTCTCCACGAGGACCTCGAGCGCGCGGCTCGTGTCGAGCTGGACGTCGGTCCCGACGTCCGTCACCAGCGCCGCGCGCAGAAGGGTGACGCGGCGCCGCTCCCAGCGGAGCGCCGCCGGCGCCGCTGCGCGGCTCGGCGCGGGCGGGCCGGCCGCGTCCGCGCCCGGCCGCTCGACGCGCGGCTCGCGGCGCGGCGACGCCTCGCCCGCGCGGAGCGCGTACTTCTCGATCCGCGCGCGCAGCGTGTTACGCGAGATGCCGAGGAGCGCCGCCGAGCGCGAAATGTTCCAGCCGGTCTGCCGGAGCACCTCCGCGACCCGGGCCCGCACCGCGTCCTCGAGCGACGCCGTCGTCTCCTCGCGCGCGGGCGCGACCTCGGGCGCGGGCGGCGGCGCCGGCAGCCCGAGCATGGGCGCGGTCACC
>DATFVL010000055.1 GCA_035260325.1 Candidatus Methylomirabilota bacterium
CGTCTCTCCCCGCCCGTCCGGTCAGCGCGCGGCCGCGAGCTCGCGGCAGCGGTCGGGCCGATGGACGCGCTCGCGCGACGCCGGGTGCCTGCGCAGCCCCTCCGGCGGGCGGACCGGCCGCCGGACGAGCTCGCCCCCGCAGTTGGGGCACCGTCCGCCGAGCACGCCCTCGGCGCACGCTCGGCAGAACGTGCACTCGAACGAGCAGATCAGCATCGGCGCCTCCATCACCAGAACTTCTCCCACTTCACCGCCTTGCGGTCCAGGCCTTTGGCGACGAGCACGTCGCGGACGCGGTGGATCATCTGCTCGCCTCCCGAGACGTAGGCGACCAGGCCCGTCACGTCCTGCACGCGCCGGCCGATCACCTCGGCGAGCCCGCTCGCGCCGTCGCGCCACGCGCCTGCCGCGCTCGCCACCACCGGATGATACGAGAACCCGGGGTAGCGCCGCGCGAGCGAGCGAAACTCCGCGTCGTACGCGAGCCAGCCCGGGTCGCGGCCCCAGTAGACGAGCGTGGCCGGCCGGCCAAACCCGGTCTCGTAGAGCTCGGTCACGATCGAGCGGATCGGCACGATGCCGATCTCCTCGGCGACGAAGAGCGGCCGCCGCGGATCGGCGCGTGAGAAGAGGAAGCCGCCGAGCGGCCCCTTGAAGCCGACCTCGGCCCCCGGCGTGAGCTCCTCGAACCACTTCGAGCCGAGGCCGCCCGGCGCCACGTCGGCGCAGAGCGTGAGCCGCCGCGGCGAGCGCGGCGTGGACGCGAGCGAGTACGCGCGCACGAGCTTCGGGCCGAAGGGCACCGACACCCACTGGCCGGCCTCGAACCGGAGCTCCGCCGGCTCGACCATCGCGAGGTCCACCTCGAGGATCGCGGCCGTGAGCCGCCGCACCGCGACGACGCGGGCGCGGCACTCGACGGGTTTCACCGGCGGGGCTCAGCGCGGCGCGAACCGCGGGAGCAGGTCCGCGGCGAGCGCCTCGATCTGCTCCCGGTCGTCCCGCGGGTCGCCGATCGGGCTCAGGATGACGCAGGCGCAGCCGGCGTCGCGGAACTCGGCGAGCTGCTCGGCGCACTGCGCGGGCGTGCCGATGATCCCGTACTTCTTGGCGAGGGGCTCCCAGTCCTGCGCGTACCGCCGGGAGAGGTGGGCGACCCAGGCGGCCTTCGCCTTCTCGTAGTCCCGCCCGACGGTGACGAACGCGAGGTGCGCGGCGGTGAAGCCGTCGAGCGAGCGGCCGGCGGCGTCGGCGGCGGCGCGGATCTTCTCGAGGCTCTTCGCGTAGCGGTCGGGATCGACGACGTAGGAGACCCAGCCGTCGCCCTGCCTGCCGGCGCGGACCAGGGCCGCATCCGACCGCCCGCCGACCCAGATGGGCGGGAGCTGCTGCACGGGCTTCGGGTCGATCGAGACCCCCTGGAACCGGGTGAACCGGCCCTCGAACGACGCGGGCGAGTCGCGCCAGAGGGTCCGCACGGCGTCGATCGCCTCGCTGACGCGCGCCCCGCGCTCGCGGTGCGGGACACCGCAGAGCTCGAACTCCTTGGGGTTCTCGCCGCCGACGCCCACCCCGAAGACGAGCCGCCCGCCCGACAGGACGTCGAG
Organism: Candidatus Methylomirabilota bacterium; assembly: GCA_035260325.1. Taxonomy (NCBI): domain Bacteria; phylum Methylomirabilota (SeqCode); species Candidatus Methylomirabilota bacterium. The sequence goes on from DATFVL010000055.1 coordinate 1,608, forward strand.
GGTCGCCGTGATCTTGGCGGCGACCGCGGGCGCGCGCAGGGCCAGGAGGTAGACCGCGCTGCCGAGCCGGATCCGCCGCGTGATCGGCGCATAGGTCGCCAGCAGCGTCAGCGACTCGTAGAGCGGGTTGTGGAAGGAGACGTGGTCGCCGGTCCACACGGAGTCGAAGCCGAGCTCCTCGACGCGCCGGACGAGCGCCCACTGCTCTTCCGGCGGATGCAGCGAGAGCTGGACCCCGAACCGCATCACGCCCTCACCGCGGGAACGCGTCCTTCACGCCGCCGTCCACCGTGAGCGTGCAGCCCGTGGTCTTGGACGCACGGTCCCCCGCGAGGAAGAGGACGGCCTCCGCGACGTCCTCCGGCAGGATGCGGGCGCCGAGCAGGTTGCGCGTGCGGTAGAACTCCTCGAGCTGGTCCACGCCGATCCCCTGGGCCGTGGCGCGCTCGCGCCGGACGTCCTCCGACCAGAGCTTGGAGTCCTGGAAGACCGCGTCCGGGTTCACGATGTTCGAGCGGATCCCGTGGGGCGCGCCCTCGAGCGCCAGCACCTTCGCCAGCTGCGCCTCGGCGGCCTTCGCGGCGGAGTACGCGGCGAAGTCCTTGCCGGGCGACATCACGTTCTTGGTCGCGACGAAGACGAGCGCGCCCCCGAGCCCCTGCGCGATGAGCACCCGCATCGCCTCGCGGGCCACCAGGAAGTGGCCGGTCGCGTTCACCGCGAACGAGCGCTCCCAGTCGGCGAGCCGCATCCGGTCCACCGGCGCCGAGTGGGCGATGCCGGCGTTCGAGACCAGGACGTCGAGGCCGCCGTACGCGAGCACGGCCTCCTCGAACGCCACGCGCACCGAGTCCTCGCGCGTGACGTCCATCGGGAGCGCGAGCGCCCGGCCCGCGCCCGCCGACGCCGCGATCTCGTCCGCGGTCTTCTTCGCCCCCGCCTCGTCGAGGTCGGCGACGACGACGTGGCAGCCCTCGGCCGCGAGCCGCCGCGCCACGGCGCGGCCGATCCCGGAGGCGCCGCCGGTCACGAGCGCCACGCGGCGCGCGAGCTCCTTCTCCGGCGGGGCGAGCGTCAGCTTGTAGAGCTCGAGGGGCCAGTACTCGACGTCGAAGGCGTCCTTGGCCGAGAGCGAGACGTACTGGCCGAAGGCCGAGGCGCCGCCGATGACGTCGATCGTGTGGCGATAAATGTCGTTCACGATCCCGGCCGTGCGCCGGTCCTTGCCCGCCGTGAACATGCCGAGCCCGGGCACCAGCACGACGCGCGGCAGCGGGTCCGTCAGCTCGGCGCCCTCGAAGCGGTTCGCGTCGAAGTAGCGCGTGTACGCCGCCACGAACCCGCCGACCGCGCGCTCGATCGCCGCGGCGAGCGCGGCGCCCGTCGCCGGGCCGTCGAGGGCGACGAAGCACGGCAGGCGCTTCGTGTAGATCGTGTGGTCCGGCGTCGCCGGCCCGATCTGTGAGAGCCTTGGCGCGTCGGCGGACGAGACGAACTCGGTGACCGCGGGCGAGTCGTCGAAGCCGACGACCACGCGCCGCGAGCGTCCCAGGAACCCGCGGAGCTTCGGCGCCACGGCCAGCGCCGCCGCACGTCGCGCCTCGGGAGGGAGCACGGCCACGCGCGGGCCGCCGAAGAGGCGGCGGCCGCCCGCCCTCGAAGCGATCGCCTCCTCGGCCCGCGAGATCAGCTCGAGCGTCGCCTCGTAGGCCTCCCGGACGGTAGCACCCCAGGTGATCGTCCCGTGACGCTCGAGCACGAGCGCCTTGACTCCCGGGTCGGCGGCGATCGCGTCGGCGACCTCGCGCGAGATGCGGAAGCCCGGCCTGAGGTACCGGAGCGTGATCACGTCCTTGCCGTAGACCGACGCGAAGGCGTCCCGGTGACGGTCGTTGTTGGTGAGCGCGACGATCGCGTCGGCGTGGGTGTGGACGACGGCCCGCGCGGCGAGGAAGCCATGGAGCAGCGTCTCGATCGACGGCCGGACGCCGCCCGGGTCTTGGAGGGCGTGGGCGAGGTAGCCCACCATCTCCTGGTCGCCCATGTCCTCGCGCGGGAGGAGCGCGCGGATGTCGTCCATGCGCACGCCGGGGAAGTCCTTGCGCTGGACCGACTTGAGGTCGGAGCCGCTCCCCTTCACCCGGAGCACGTCGACCTCGCGGCCACGATGATCGTGCTCGACGGTCTTGATGGAGGTGTTGCCGCCGCCCCAGACGACGAGCGAGGTCTCGGCGCCGATCAGCCGCGACGCGTAGACGAGGAGGTCGAGCTCGTCGAGCCGCGCGGCGTCGGCGTCGTTCCAGCGGGAGCGCATCGCGGGACCACGATAGCACGATCGCGACGGTCGCCGAGGCGGCGCGGGCGCGGCGCCTCAGAGCCCGAACAGCCGCGGCAGGACGAGGGTGAACCAGGGCACGAGGATGACGATCAGGAGGCCGACGCAGAGGAACAGCACGTACGGCAGCATGGGCCGGACGACGCGGTCCACCGTGATGTTCGCGATCCCGCACGCGATGAACAGCCCGACGCCGATCGGCGGCAGGAACAGTCCGATGCCGGTCGCCGCGACGACGACGATGCAGTAGTGCACGAGATCGATGTCGAGCTGCTTGACGACCGGCAGGAAGGTCGGCAGCACGATGACCACCGCCGGCAGGCCCTCGAGGACCGCGCCCAGCAGGATGAACAGGACCGCCGTCAGGACGAGGAAGAGCGTGGGTCCCGCCGAGGCGGCGCTCATCCACGTGAGGAGCAGCGCGGGCACCTGCTGGACCACGAGGACCCACGCCACCACCGCGGCCGTCGCGAGGATGAAGCACACGTTCGCGGTGACGACGGCGCTCTGGACGAGGATCTCGGGGACCTGCGACCAGCGGATCTCGCGGTACACGAAGAGGCCGACGATGGCGGCGTAGAAGACCGCGACCGCCGCCGCTTCGGTCGGCGTCATCACACCGCCCAGGATCCCGCCGAAGATGATGAGCGGCAGCCCGAGCGGGATCAGGGCGCCGACGAACGCCCGCCAGAGCTCCCGCGGGCCGGTCGGCCGAGGCGGCGCCATGTTCCCCCGCCGCGCCTGCAGGTAGATGTAGACCATGATCGCCGCGGCGAGGACGAGTGCCGGAATCAGCCCGCCGACGAAGAGCGCGGCGACCGACACGTTGGCGATGGCGCCGATGACGATCATCAGGATGCAGGGCGGCACCAGGATGCCCATCGCCGAGGCCGCCGCCACCACGCTGACGGCCTCCTCGGGGCGGTAGCCGGCCCGCGTCATCGGAGGGATCATGGTGGAGCCGATCGCCGACACGTCGGCGATCGTCGAGCCCGAGATGCCGGAGAAGATGTACTCGGCGATGACGACCGCCATCGCCAGTCCCCCGCGGATCCACCCGACCAGCGCCTGCGCGAAGCGCACGAGCCGGATGGCGATGCCGCCGGTCTCCATGAGAGCCCCGGCCAGGATGAAGAGCGGGATCGCGAGCAGCACGAACGAATCGACCGCCAGGAACATCTGCTGGATGATGATCGACAGCGGGTAGGCGCCGCTCCACCAGAGCCCCAGGAACCCCGCCGCGCCGACGGTGAACGCGACCGGCACCGCCAGCAGCAGCAGGACGACGAACGCGAGGGCGGTGAGCGCGATCATCGCCCGCCGGGCGGGCGGAGGTCGCGCCAGAGCGGCCCCAGGCTGTAGAGGATGATCAGCGCGCCCCCGACCGGCATCGCGAGGTAGACCCAGGACTTCGGCAGCCCCATCACCGGCGTCTGCTGGAATCGGCCGAGCTCCACGAACGCCCAGCCCTGCTGCACGAGCGCCGCCGCGAAGCCGATCACCACCAGCCGCCCGAACAGCCCCACCACCCACCGGGCGCGGGGCCACAGCGCATCGACGACGAGGTGGAGGCGGAAATGGGCCTGACGCTTCACGCCCACCGCCGCCCCCAGGAACACGAGCCACACGAAGCAGATCCGCGCGATCTCGTCGTACCACGTGAAGGTGCTGAACAGGACGTAGCGCGAGAAGACCCCGAGCATGAGGTCCAGGCAGAGCGCCACCATCAGGGCCAGGCAGACCCACTCCACGCCGCGGCCCAGGATCACTTCGCGGCCTTCACCGCGGCGAGGACGCGATCCATCCACTCCTTGCCGACCTTCGTGGTAACCAGATCGTAGGCGGGACCCATCCGGTCCTGGAACGCCTTGAGGTCCTTCACCTCGTTGACCTGCACGCCGGCCTTGCGGATGGACTCCAGGTCGCCCTTCTCCTTGTCGACCTCGGCCTTGCGGTCCAGCGCGCAGGTGGCCCTGGCCGCCTCGTCCACGGCCTGGCGGAGATCGGCCGGCAGCGACTGGTAGCGCTTGAGGTTCATGAACCAGGAGATCGGCGGGTAGGTGTGGTTGGTGAGCGAGTAGTACTTGGTGACCTCGTAGAACTTATCCGAGATCATCGTGACCACGGGGATCTCCATGCCGTCCACGGTCCCCTGCTTCATGGCGAGGTACACCTCGCCCCACGGCATCGGCACCGGGTTGGCGCCGAGCTGCTTCATCATCGAGACGTAGATCGGCGACTCCTGGACGCGGATGGTCTGGCCCTTCATGTCGTCCGGCGTGTTGATGGCGCGCTTGTTGGACAGCATGTGGCGGAAGCCCCACCCGCCGCCGAAGCAGAGGCCCTTGACGCCCTTGGCCTCCATCTTCTTGAACAGCTCCTGGCCGACGGGCCCGTCCATGACCTTCCACACCTGCGCGCGGCTCTCCCAGAGGAAGGGCAGGTCGAGCGGCAGGTAGGCGGGCTCGAAGATCCCGCCGATCGGCGCGCTGCCGACCGGGGCGACGTCGATCGTCCCGAGCTGGACGCCCTCGAGCGTCGCGCCCTCGCCGCGCGCGAGCTGGTTGTTGATGTAGACCTCGACCCTGATCCGCCCCTTCGACTTCTCGGCCGCCACGCGGGCGAACTCGTAGGCCGCGAGGTTCCGCGGACTCTCGCCCGGGTTGACCGTGCCGAGCTTCAGCACGAGCGGGGCCTGGGCCTCCACCGGGAGCCGGGGTCCCCAGAGCAGGACCGCGGCGCAGGCGAGCACGACGGCGCACACGGAAACGGCACGCACGTGACTTCTCATCGCTGTTCTCCTCCTGGGCTGTCTGCCTGGTGTTTCGCCACTTCCTCGACGTCGCCGGGGAGATAGTAGGTCCGCCCGCAGTCCCCGTCCATCCCGGAAAACGTCCGCGAGTGGACGTGGACGGTCGTCCGAGCCTATCCTTATACTTCCGGTGACGGACTTGGGGGGCCGATGACGATGGGCGCCGAGATCCACGACCTCATGATGGATTATCCGCTGACGCTCACCCACTTCTTCGAGCGCAGCCGCCGCCTCTGGCCGAAGAAGCAGCTCGCCACCCGGGTGCCCGGCCGGCCGCTCTTCCGCTACACGTACGCCGACTTCGCCGAGCGCACGCGGCGCCTGGCCACGGTGCTGCGCGAGCTCGGGATCACGCCGGGGGACCGCGTGGCGACGCTCGCCTGGAACAGCCACCGCCACCTCGAGATCTACTGGGCGGCGCCCTGCGCGGGCGCCGTGCTCCACACGCTCAACCTCCGCCTCTCCGCGCAGGACCTGACGTTCATCGTCAACCACGCCGCCGACTCGGTCATCTTCGCCGACGCGAGCCTCTGGCCGATCCTCGAGGGCATCCGCGACCGGATCCCGACCGTGCGGACGATCGTGATCATGCGCGACGCCCCCGAGGCGGGCGTCGCCGCGGGGCTCCCCGACTACGAGACGCTCCTCGCCGCCGCCCGGCCCCTCGACCGCTGGCCCGCCCTCGACGAGACCGACGCCGCGGGCATGTGCTACACCTCCGGCACGACGGGCAACCCGAAGGGCGTCGTCTACACGCACCGGGCCATGTTCCTGCACTGCCTCGCCCAGGCGATGACCGACTCGTTCGGGATCTCCGAGGACGACACGTTGCTGCACATCGTGCCGATGTTCCACGCGAACTCCTGGTGCCTGCCGTTCACGGGCGTGATGGTGGGCGCGAACCAGATCTTCGCCGGACCGAACCCGCAGCCGCGCGACATCTGCGAGCTCGTCCAGACGGAGAAGGTGACGTTCACCGGCGCGGTGCCGACCGTGTGGATCGCGGTCAAGGACCTCTGCGAGAAGGAGGGCTGGGACATCTCCTCGCTGCGGACGATCGCGATCGGCGGCTCGGCGGCGCCGAAGGCGATGCAGCTCGCGTTCCGCAAGCAGTTCGGCGTCACCATGTCGCACGCCTGGGGCATGACGGAGATGACGCCCCTCGGCACGATCGCCCGGCTGAAGAGCTACATGCACGGGTGGTCCGAGGACGCGCAGTACGACGTGCGGGCGCGCGTCGGCTACCCGTCCGTCGGCGTGGACGCGCGCATCGTGGACGAGGCGGGCGAGGAGCTCCCCTGGGACGGCGAGAGCATGGGCGAGCTGCAGGTCCGCGGGCCCTGGGTCCTCGGCGCCTACTACGACAACCCCGCGTCCACCGACCGCTTCACCCGGGACGGCTGGTTCAGGACGGGCGACGTGGCGACGATCGACGCCGAGGGCTACGTCCAGATCACCGACCGGACGAAGGACCTCATCAAGTCCGGCGGCGAGTGGATCTCGAGCGTGGACGTCGAGAACATGATCATGTCCCACCCGAAGGTCCTCGAGGCCGCGGTCATCGCGGTGCCCCATCCGAAGTGGGTCGAGCGCCCGCTCGCGTGCGTCGTCCCGAAGCCCGGCCAGACGCTCGCGCCCGCCGAGATCGTGGACTTCCTCCGCCCCCGGCTGGCGAAGTGGGCGCTCCCGGACGCGGTCGAGATCATCGCGGCGGTGCCGAAGACGAGCGTCGGCAAGTTCGACAAGAAGGTGCTGCGCGAGCGCTACAAGAACTGGGCGGCGAAGGATGCGTGACCTCCGTCGCGCCGGGGCGCTGCTCACGGGGGCGCTCCTCGTGCTCCAGGTCGGCGGCCCCACCGTGACGTCGCGGGCCGTGGAAAAAATCAACGCGATGAGCCGCGCCCCGGTTCCCACGGTCGCCCCCGTCCGGCCCGCGCGAGCCGATGCCGTCTGGGTCCCCGACCGCTTCATCCCCGTGCCGGCGGGGGGCCAGGCGCTCGTCCCGGGGCACTGGGAGCGCCGGCTCTCCGAGCACGAGGTCTACGCCCCGCCGCTGACGGCGATCAACCCGGCCGACGGCAGCCGGACCGTGTACCCGGCGGGCGTGCGGCCGCCGGCGGAGGAGCGCCGCGACCCCTGACCGGACCGCCCGCCCCGGATGGTATGATCTCCGGCTGATGGCCTTCCTCCGGCGCGCCTTGACAGCCCCCGCGCCTTCTCTACACTCCCTCAGCTAAGGAGGAGTCATGGAATCCTTCAACCGTCGCCGTTTCCTCGCCACGACCGGCGGAGGCCTCGCCGGGATCCTGGCGACGCGCATTCCCCCGGCCCGCGGCCAGCAACGCGAGATCTCGTACCTCTGCTGGAACAATTTCGCCCCGAACTCCGACAAGAAGCTCGCCGAGATCGGCCAGCGCTTCACCAGGGACACGGGGATCAAGCTCCGGATCGACCACGTCTCGCACATGGGCCCGCAGCAGGCCAAGTACGCCGCCGAGGTCCAGACCCAGGCCGGCCACGATCTGGTCGAGATGCGCATGCACTTCCCGTGGCTCTACGAGCCCCAGCTCGTCGACGTCTCGGATGTCGTGGGCGAGCTCGAGAAGAAGTACGGCAAGGCGCTCGGCTCGTCGTACGAGGGCGCCCACGTCAACGGCGTCTGGCGCGCGGTGCCCCAGTATCACGGCATGTTCGTCGCGACCTATCGGGAGGACCTCTTCAAGCAGGCGGGCCTCAAGGTCCCCGACACCTGGGAGGACCTCTACGTCGTCGGCAAGGAGCTGAAGAAGATGGGGCACCCGGTCGGGATCCCCATCAGCCAGAACTACGACTCGATCTCGACCGCGGGCCCCGTGCTGTGGTCGTTCGGCGGCATGGAGGTGGACAAGGACGGCAAGATGGTTCGCATCAACGCGCCGGCGACCGCGCAGATGATCGAGTGGTACAGGAAGATGTTCCGGGACTGCATGGAGCCGGAGGTGCTCTCCTGGTCGGACGCGAGCAACAACGAGTCCATCCAGCAGGGCAAGGCCGGCTGGATCCACAATCCGGTATCCGCCTACATCGTCGCGAAACAGCGCAAGCTGGTCACCGCCGACGGCATCAACCACCATCGAAGCCTCGCCGGCCCCCACGGCCGTCACGAGACCGACACGCCTCGGCACATCGGCATCTGGAAGTTTTCGAAGAACGTCGAAGCCTCCAAGGAATGGATCCGCTACCTCCTCGGCAAGCGCGAGGTCTACGACGAGTACATCATGTCGGGCGATGCCTTCAACCTGCCGACCTACGAGAAGCTCCAGGACCATCCGGTGCTGCGCACGGACCCGAAGTACGCCGCGCTGAGGGGCGAGGGAGTCCAGTACCACACCTACGGCTGGCCGGCGCCGCCCTCGGACAAGGTCCAGCTCATCACCAACACCTACCTGCTGCCCAACATGATCGCCAAGGCGGTCACGGGCACATCCACGAAGGACGCGATGGCCTGGGCCGAGACCGAGATGAAGAAGATCCTCGCCGGCTAGAGGCCGAACGCCCATGGCCGTCAGAGCCAACGAGATCACCGTGCCGCGCGGCCGCCCGGGGGCGGCCGCACGGGTGCGTCAATGGCTCGACGGCGAATCGGTGCTCGGGCCGGTCTTCGTGACGCCGGCCCTCCTCCTCCTCCTGCTGCTCGTCGCCTACCCGTTCGTGATGGCGGTCTACTTCGCCATGTCGAACGCGTTCATCGGCCGCCCGAGCCACTGGGTGGGCCTCCGTAACTTCATCGCGCTGTGGGATAGCGATATCTTCCGCCAGACCTTCCAGAACGCGTTCGTGTTCACGGGCATCTCGGTGGCGTTCAAGGTGGTGCTGGGCATCACGCTGGCGCTGCTGCTCAACGAGCAGCTCTGGTTCAAGCGGATGATCCGCGGCGCCGTGCTGCTGCCGTGGGTCATCCCCACCGCGCTCAGCACGCTCGGCTGGTGGTGGATGTTCAACTCGCTCTACAGCGTGGTGAACTGGACCGGCATCGCGATGGGGCTCATGGACCCACCGGGGCCGAACTGGCTCGGCCAGAAGTACTACGCCATGGCCGCCGTCATCACGGTGAACGTCTGGCGCGGGCTCCCGTTCTTCGCCATCACGATCCTCGCGGGCCTCGTGTCGATCCCGCGCGAGCTCTACGAGGCCGCCGAGGCCGACGGCGCGGGGGCGAACGCCCGCTTCTGGCACGTCACCCTGCCCCTGCTGAAGCCGGTGCTGGCGGTGGTCGTGCTGTTCTCCACCATCTTCACGTTCAGCGACTTCAACATCGTGTACGTGCTGACCCGCGGCGGGCCCATCACCTCCACCCACCTCTTCGCCACGCTGTCGCGTGTGGTGGGGATCGACACCGGGCGCATCGGCGAGGGCGCGGCGATCTCCCTCTACCTCTTCCCGCTGCTGGTCTTCGTCGTCTGGGCACAGCTCCGCTTCGTGCGCAAGCAGGTGTACTGATGGCGGTGAGCAAGCGACCGCGGCTCCGGAAGGCGACGCAGCATCTCCTGCTCGTCCCCTTCCTCGTCTTCGCGCTGTTTCCGTTCTACCACATGACGCTGACCTCGCTGAAGCAGGACCGCGAGCTCTACGACCGGCACGCGGTGCCGCTCATCATCCGCGAAGCGCCGACGCTCGAGCACTACGGCAAGCTCCTCTGGGAGACGGAGTTCCTCACCTGGACCAAGAACAGCTTGCTCGTGACCGTGCTGGCCACGAGCGTGTCCGTCGTGATCGGGACCGTCGCGGCCTACGCGCTGGCGCGGCTCAGGTTCTTCGGCGTGGGCCCCTTCGGCACCGGAATCTTCGTGACCTACCTCGTGCCCACCACGCTCCTGTTCCTGCCGCTCGCCCAGGTCGTGAACTGGCTGGGGCTGGGTGACTCGAAGTGGGCCCTCGTGCTCACGTACCCGACCTTCCTCGTGCCGTTCTGCACGTGGCTCCTCATGGGCTACTTCCGCACCGTGCCGAAGGAGGTCGAGGAGTGCGCGATGGTGGACGGCGCCACACGCATCCAGGCGCTGTGGCGCATCGTGCTGCCCATCGCCATCCCCGGGCTGGTCTGCGCCGTGCTCTTCGCCTTCACGCTGTCGTGGAACGAGTTCATCTACGCCCTCACGTTCACCTCGTCGTCGGACCAGATCACGGCCAGCGTCGGGGTGACCAGCGAGCTGATCCGGGGCGACATCTATTTCTGGGGCGAGCTGATGGCGGGCGCCATCCTGGGCTCGGTCCCGATCGTGATCCTCTACGTCTTCTTCCTCGACTACTACGTCTCCGGCCTCACGGCAGGCGCGATCAAGTAGGCCCGGAGCGGTCCGCGCGGAGCCCCCCATGGCGACGGAAGAGAAGGTCGGCGTCGTCACCGACTACTACGCGAAGATCGGTGTGGCCGCGATCACGCTGGCCGACGGCGCGCTCCGGGTCGGCGATCGCATCCGGATCCACGGCCACACGACCGACCTCACACAGACCGTCGAGTCGCTCCACGTCGAGCACCGGCCGGTGCAGACGGCCGAGCGCGGGAGCGAGGTCGCGCTGAAGGTCCGCGATCGCGTCCGGAAGCACGACGCGGTCCTCCGCGTCACCGGCGACTGAGCGCGCGCCTACACGACGCGCTCGCGCGCGAGCCCCCAGAGGATCAGCAGGATCGGGAGCAGGTACATGTGGCCGCCGCTCCACATGAGCCCCGCGCCGAGCATCTGGTCCTCCACCGCGCTGATGCCGAGAGACGGGGCGAGCCGCACGTAGTGCGGGTAGAACGCGCGCTCCGGCACCGCCAGGAGCACCCCGAGCGCCGTGTTCTGCGCCGTCGCGAGGAGCAGGTAGAGGATCTGGAACCCCGGATGGGGCCGCGGGTGGAGCCGCGGCGCGGGCAGGACGATCGGCCACCAGAAGAAGACGGCCGTCGCGACGAACGACGCGTGCTCGGCGGCGTGGACCAGCGCGTGCTCCGCCGCCGCGTCGTACAGGACCGGCAGGTGCCAGACCCACACGGTGGCGACGTGGAGGGCGCCGGCCACCGGCAGGAGCGTGAGCGCCGCCAGCGCGGTCCGGAGCGGCGCGCCCCGCCTGAGGGTGGAGCCCAGCGCGCGCCGGGCGCGCGCCGGCAGCCCCCAGAGCACGAGCGCGAACGGGTTGCCGAGGACCAGGAGCGGCGCCGCGACGGTGATGAGCAGGAGGTGCTGGGCCATGTGGGCCGAGAACCGCACCTCCGCGAGCTCGTCGAGGGGCGAGAGGAGCGCGCCGGCGAGCGTCGCGAGGCCGAGCGCGTAGACGGCGAACCGCCAGCCCGGCGGCGCGTGGCCCGCCGCCCGGAGGCGCCACCAGCCGCGCGCGTACGCGGCCGCCGCGGCGGCGACCATCGAGGCGAGGAGCGCCTTGAGCAGGACCTCGAGCACCGGGCGTGGCCCCCGTCAGGCGGGCCGCCGCTCGAAGCGCCGGGCGACGACCGACATCGAGTACGTGCAGAGCCAGTACACGACCGCGATGAAGAGGTAGAGCTCGAACGGCTTGATCTCGCGGTTATTGACGATCTGCGCGGCCTTCGTGAGGTCCACGTAGCCGATGATCGAGGCGAGCGAGGTGTCCTTGAAGAGGACGATCATCTGCGTGACCAGCGAGGGTACCATGTTGCGGATCGCCTGCGGCAGCACCACGTACCGCATCGTCTTCGCGCGGGTGAGCCCCAGCGCCGTGGCGGCCTCGACCTGGCCGCGGGGCACCGACTGGATGCCCGCGCGCACGATCTCGCCGAAGTAGGCCGCCTCGAAGATCACGAACGCCGTGAGGGCGACGCCGTACTCCGGGATCGGCACGCGCAGGAGCTGCGGGATGACGAACCAGATCCAGAAGATCACCATGACGAGCGGCACGCCGCGGAAGAACTCGACGTAGAGCATCGCCGGCACGGCGATCCAGCGCGAGCGCGCCAGGCGGGCGAGCCCGACGCAGATGCCGAGCGCGAAGCCCAGCACGATCGCCGGGATCGCGAGCCGGAGCGTCCCGCCGGTGAAGCCGCCGAGGCCCAGGAGCCCCTGGACGACCAGGAACTTGAAGTTGGCGACAACGACCCCGAGGTCGAGCACCGCCTAGCCCCCCCGCGCGATGAGGCCCGGGATCGCGAAGCGCCGCTCCACGCGCGCCATGATCGTGGCGATCCCCACGCAGAGGACGAGGTAGATCAGCGTGCCGGCGGTGAGCGCCTCGATGGCCCGCGCGGTGTACGTCTCGATCTGGCGCGTCTGGAACGTGAGCTCGGCGACGCTGATCGTCAGCGCGACCGACGAGTTCTTGAGGAGGTTCAGGGATTCGCTGGTCGCCGGCGGCACGATGAGCCGGAGCGCGATGGGCACGATGACCAGCCGGTACGCCTGGAACGTCGTGAGGCCCATGGCCACGGACGCCTCGAACTGGGTCCGGGGAATCGACTGGATGCCGGAGCGGATGACCTCCGACATGCGCGCGCCGTGGTAGACGCCGAGCGCGAACATCCCCGCCCAGAACTCGGCGCCGTGGTCGAAGAGCCACTCGCGGACCGCCTCGGGCAGGAGCGGCGGCACGCCGAAGTACCAGAAGAACATCCAGACGAGCAGCGGCACGTTGCGGAAGAACTCGACGTAGAACGTCGCGAGCGTGCGGAGGAGCCGCCACGGGACCGTGCGCATGGCGCCCGAGACGATGCCGAGCAGGGCGGCGAGCAGCCACGCGAGGGCCGACAGCTCGAGCGTCGTGATCAGGCCCTGGAGCAGCCAGCCGCCCGACTGGCCGCTCCAGAGCACGCTCCACTGGAAGGTGTAGTTCAACCTCGCACGACTACTTCGGGACCACCTGCATGATCAGGAATCGCTTGTTCTCGGGCGTCAGCGGGTACGGCGTCTCGCCCCTCGGCCCGAACCACTTGTCGTAGAGCTCGAAGTACTTGCCCGACTCGATCAGCTCCATGAGGCCGTTGTTGACGACGGCGCGGAAGTCCGAGTCGTTCTTCCGCATCGCCATGCCGTACGGCTCGTACGAGAAGAAATCGCCGACCACCTTCCAGTCGTCGGGCTTCGGCGCCTTGGCCCGGAGCCCGTAGAGCTGGATGCCGTCGTTCGTGTAGGCGTCCACCTGCCCCTGCACGAGGGCCTGGAAGGCCGCCGGCTGGTCCGGGAACTCCTGGAGCTTCGCGGTCGGCACGCGCTCGCGGATGATCTTCGCGTTGGTCGAGCCCTGCTGGGCGGCGATGCGCCGGGCGGCGATGGACTCGATGCCCTTGATCGGGCTCGACTTCTTGACGAGGAACTGGGCGCCGGTCACGAAGAACGTGAGGCTGAAGTCCACCGAGTCGCGGCGGGCGCGCGTGTCGGTCATGGTGCCCGCGATGAGGTCCACGGCGTTCGACGTCAGGAGCGGGATCCGCGTGGGCGGCGTGGACTCCTTCTTCTCGAGCTTGATCGGCTTGCCGAGCTTTTTCGAGAGCGCGGGCAGGATCCCCTGCTCGACGAGGTCGATCGAGAAGCCGACCCACTCGTTGTTCTTGTTGACGAACGCGAAGGGCGGCGACGCCGTGCGGGTGCCGATGACCAGGACGCCGCTCTGGTTGACCTTCTCGAGCGTGCCCTCGGCGCGCGCGGGCGCCGCCGCGCCGAGCCCGAGGGCCAGGGTGAGGACGGGGACGAGCAGTCGCTTCATCGTGACCTCCGTTCAGTGGGTGAGGATCTTCGAGAGGAACTCCCGGGCGCGCTCGGATCGCGCGGAGGCGAAGAACGCCTCGGGCGCCGCCTCCTCGACCACCTGCCCCGCGTCCATGAAGACGACGCGGTGGGCGACGCGCCGGGCGAAGCCCATCTCGTGGGTGACGCACATCATCGTCATGCCCTCCTTCGCGAGGTCGGTCATGACGTCGAGCACCTCGTTGATCATCTCGGGGTCGAGCGCGGAGGTGGGCTCGTCGAAGAGCATGATCCGCGGCTGCATCGCGAGCGCCCGCGCGATCGCCACCCGCTGCTGCTGCCCGCCGGAGAGGTTCGCCGGGTACACGCCCGCCTTGTCGGGGATGCGCACGCGCTCGAGGAGGGCGCGCGCCAGCTTCTCGGCCTCGGCGCGCGCGAGGCCGCGCACCTTGATCGGCGCCAGCATGATGTTCTCGAGGACGGTCATGTGCGGAAAGAGGTTGAACGACTGGAACACCATGCCGACGCGCGTGCGGAGGGCCGAGAGGTTGACGCCCGGCTTCGTGAGCGACTCGCCGAGGACGGCGAGCTCGCCCTCCTGGATCGGCTCGAGCGCGTTCACGCAGCGGATCAGCGTGCTCTTCCCCGAGCCCGACGGGCCGCACACGACGACGACCTCACCGGCGCGCACCGCCAGGTCGATGTCGCGGAGAACCTGGAGCTTGCCGAACCACTTATTGACGCGCTTGAACTCGATCACCGTCTCGGCCATGCGCTCGCCCTCGGTCCGGGGACTGGCGACGCCCATTCTAGTCAATGATGAGCAGGACGTCGCCCGCGTTCACGGTCTGGCCGGCCCGGACGCGCACCTCGGCGACGGTGCCCGGCGCGCCGGCGCGGAGCTCGTTCTCCATCTTCATGGCCTCGATGACAAGGAGCGTGTCCCCCGCCGCGACCGTGTCGCCCGGCCGGACGGCGACGTGGGTGATCTTGCCGGGCAGCGGCGCGACCAGCGTCTGGTGGGCGCGGCCGCCCGCGGCGCCGCCCCGGGTGCGGATCACGTATCGGGTCTGCTCCTCGACCCGGATCACGTACGTCTCGTCCCCGACGTCCACGACGCACGCGCCGTCGCGGTCCGTCACGTCGGCGACGTGGGAGACGCCGGCGATCAGCAGCGAGTAGATGCCCTGCGCGGTGAGCCGCGCGTCGACCTCCCAGACCTCGCCGCCGAGGGTCACCCGGTAGCGCCCGCGCTCGCCGGTGACCTCGACGATCTCGACCGCGTCGCCGAGCGTCGCCGCGAATTTCATTTAACGGAGCCGCGAGGCCGGGGGCACTCGGGACGTGCCCTGGGTGAGATGCGTGGCGGCTCCGTTCCGCACGACGCGGTCCATTCCACTGGAACGATGCTTCATCGCGTCCGCTCCCGCCACACGGTGAGCGGCGGGCTCGAGCGCCAGGCGTCGCGCGGCGCGACGGACTCGGCGATGGTCGCGTGGCCGAGGCGCTCGTACTCGGCGAGGACCGCGGCGATCACGGCGACGGACCGGAACCGGCCCGCGGCCGTCCGGATGGCGGGCAGGATCCGGTCGAGGAAGCCCGTGGAGAGACGGCCCGCCCGGAAGTCCGGGTGCGCGACGATCTGGGCGAGGATCGGGATCGTCGTGCGCACGCCGACCACCTTGTACTCGGCGAGGGCGCGCGCCATGCGATCGATCGCGGCCGCGCGGTCGGCGCCCCAGACGATCAGCTTGGCGAGGAGCGTGTCGTAGACGCCGGGCACCGTGTAGCCCTCGTAGACGCCGGAGTCGTCGCGCACCCACGGGCCCGTGGCCGCGCGGAGCGCGGTGAGCGTGCCGGGCGACGGCAGCCACCCGCCGAACGGGTCCTCGGCGTTGATGCGGCACTCGATCGCGGCGCCGCGCCAGGCGACGTCGGCCTGCGTCACGCGGAGGGGCTCGCCGGCGGCGATGCGGAGCTGCTCGCGGACGAGGTCGATCCCGGTGACCATCTCGGTCACGGGGTGCTCGACCTGGAGCCGCGTGTTCATCTCGAGGAAGTAGAAGTTCAGCTCGGCGTCCACGAGGAACTCGACGGTGCCCGCGTTCACGTAGCCGGCGGCCCTGGCGATCCGGCAGGCCGCCTCGCCCATCCGTGAGCGCATCGCCGCGTCCACCACGGGCGAGGGACACTCTTCCACGAGCTTCTGGTGGCGCCGCTGGATCGAGCACTCCCGTTCCCCGAGGTGGATCACGTGCCCGTGGTCGTCGGCGAGCACCTGGATCTCGATGTGGCGCGGCTCGGCCACGTAGCGCTCGAGGTAGATTGCGCTGTCGCCGAAGGCCGCGGCGGCCTCGTTGCGCGCCATCCTGAGCGCCGACTCGAGCTCGCCCTCCTGCCGGACCAGGCGCATCCCCTTGCCGCCCCCGCCCCGCACGGCCTTGAGCATCAGCGGATAGCCGATCCCGCGCGCCGCCACGCGCGCATCGGCGTCCGGCGCCAGCGGCTCGATGGTGCCCGCCACCATCGGCACGCCCAGGTCGCGCGCGATCCGGCGCGCGGAGGTCTTGTCCCCCATCGCGCGGATCGCCGCGGGCGGCGGGCCGATGAACGCGAGGCCGGCGGCGGCGCACGCCTCGGCGAAGGCCGCGTTCTCGGCGAGGAAGCCGTAGCCCGGGTGGACCGCGTCGGCGCCGGCCTCCTTGGCGGCCGCGACGAGCCGGTCGATCGCGAGGTAGCTCTCGGCCGGGGCCGGGGGCCCGATCGGGTAGGCCTCGTCGGCCATCTGGACGTGGAGCGCCTCCCGGTCGGCCTCGGAGAAGACCGCCACGGACGCGATCCCCGCCTCGCGGCAGGCGCGGATGACCCGGACCGCGATCTCCCCGCGGTTCGCGACGAGGACCTTGCGGATCCGCCGCGCCGTCATTTCATTCCTCGGTCCGCAGGCGGAAGCGCTGGACCTTGCCCGTCGCCGTCTTGGGAAGCTCCGCGACGAACTCGATCGCGTGGGGCACCTTGTAGCCCGGCGCGCGGCCGGCGACGAAGCCCCTGAGCTCCTCGGCGAGCCCGGGCGACGCCCGGGCGCCCTCCGTGAGAACGACCGCCGCGTGGATCCGCGTGAGCCCGTCGGCGCCCGAGCGCCCGACCACGCCCGCCTCCAGCACGGCGGGATGCTCGGCGAGGTACGCCTCCACCTCCGCGGGCGCGACCCACCGCCCGCCTACCTTCACCATGTCGTCCGCCCGGCCTGCGAACGTGAACCAGCCGTCCTCGTCCTGGACGAACACGTCGCCCGTCCGGAGCCACTCGCCGAGCATCGTCGCGCGCGTCCGGTCGAGGCGGTTCCAGTAGAAGGGCGACGTCGTCGGCCCCTTGACGAGGAGGTGGCCGGCGACGCCGGGCCCGACGGGCCGGCCCGCGTCGTCCACGAGCCTCGCCTCGAACCCCGGGACGACCTGGCCGGCGGAGCCGCGCCGCGCCTTGCCCGGCCGGTTCGCGATGAAGTCGTGGAGCGCCTCGGTGGAGCCGACGACCTCGACGAGCTCGAGGCCGAACCGATCGGCCCAGGCGTCGAAGATCGCCGGCGGCAGCGCCTCGCCCGAGGAGACGCAGAAGCGCAGCGAGGAGAGGTCGAAGCGGAGCTCCGCCTCGGCCACCTGGAGCATCCGCGCGTAGAGGGTCGGGACGGCGAAGAAGATCGTGGGCCGCTCGGCGGCGATCACCTCGAACGCGCGCTCGGGCGTCGTCCGCTCCGGTACCAGGACCGACGCCGCCCCCGCGAGCGCGGGGAAGTAGAGCGCGTTGCCGAGGCCGAAGGCGAAGTAGAGCTTCGAGGCGGAGTACGTGAGGTCGTCGGGGCCGATGCCGAAGACGCCCGAGCCGACGAGCTCCGCGGCGCGGACGAAGTTCTGATGGGTATGGACGGCCGCCTTCGGCCGGCCCGTCGAGCCCGAGGTGTAGCCCCAGTACATGACGTCCTCGCGCGACGTGGCCGCCGGCTCGACACGCGCGCCGGCCTCGCGCTCGAGGTCGCCCGGTGCGAGGACCGCGCGGAGCCACGGGCACCGTCCGCCCAGCGCGCGGAGCCGCGCGGCGATCGCGTCCTCCGCCAGCACCGCCCTCGCGCGGCTGTCGTTCAGGAGGAACTCGTACTCGGCGTCCGTCATCAGCGTGTTGACCGGCACCGCCACGGCACCGAGCTTCACGGCCCCCCAGAACGCCGCGGCGAACGCCGGCGTGTCGTCGAGGACCAGGAGCACGCGGTGCTCGAGCTCGACGCCCCGGCTCGCGAGCGCGGCCGCCGCGTGATCGACGCGCTCGGCGAGCTCCGCGTAGCCGATCGAGCGCCCGGCGGCGCGGAAGGCGGTGCGGCCGCCGCGGCCCTCGGCGATGTGGCGGTCCACGAAGAAGACGGCGGCGTTGAAGCGCTCCGGCAGGTCCCTCACGCCGGAGATTCTATCGGAATCGCCGCGCCGGCGTCGCGGCGCGTCAACGCCCCGGTTGACGTGGCGGGCGGCGGCGCATAGCATCGCGTCTCACGGCCCGTCGGCCGAGCGCGACCATCCCGACATCACCTGGAGGGAACGACCATGCAGCCTTCACGCGCGACGTGGCTCACCGCGGCGCTCCTGCTCGTGTGCTCGCTCACGTTCGCCTCCTGGGCGGCCGGCCAGCTGATGATCGTCGGCAACGACGAGAAGGTGGGCTGGGACGACGCCGGGAAGGTGGTGGTCCGGGCCCCCGGGAAGGACACGATCTCGATCGTGGACATCGGCAACCGCGAGTCGCCGCGGATCGTCGCGAGCCTGTCCCTGATGAACTCGGTCTTCGGCCCGCCGACCAACCTCCAGATCACGCCGGACGGCAGGCTCGCCCTCGTCGCCAACTCGTTCGACGTCGTCCAGGACGGGGGCGCCTGGAAGAACGTGCCCGACAACAAGCTCTACGTCATCGACCTCACGACCAGCCCGCCCGCGCACATCGCGACCGTCGAGGTCGGCAAGCAGCCGTCCGGTCTCGCGATCAACCGGGCCGGCGACCTGGCCCTGGTCACGAACCGCGCCGACAACTCGATCAGCGTGCTCTCGATCCAGGGCAAGGAGGTGAAGCTGATCGACACGGTGCCGATGGGCGAGATGGTCGCGGCCGTCGCCATCACGCCCGACGGCAAGCGCGCGTTCGCGGTCAAGTTCCCGGGCCACAAGGTCGCGATGCTCGAGATCGAGGGCCAGAAGGTGACCTACACGAAGTACGACATGCCCGTCGGCCTCTGGCCCTACAACATCGACATCACGCCGAACGGCAAGCTCGCGCTCACCGCGGACAACGGCAACGCCGGCAGCTCCGACGGCCACGTGGACACGGTGAGTGTGATCGACCTCGAGGCGAGCCCGCCGCGCGTGATCGACCGCGTCGTCGTCGGGGACGCGCCCGAAGGATTCGCGATCAGCCCGACGGGCGAGATCGCGGTCGCGATCCTGCTGAACGGGAGCGCCGCCGTGCCGAAGAACGCCTGGTTCGCCAACAAGGCGGGCAAGGTCGCCGTGCTGAAGATCGACGGCAAGAAGGTCACGAAGGTCGGCGAGGTCGAGGTGGGCGGCCTGCCCGAGGGCGTCGTCTTCAGCCCGGACGGGAAGTACATCTACGTCGGCAACTACACCGACCGCGACGTGTCGATCCTGAAGGTGGACGGCACGAGGGTGACGAACACGGGCAGGCGGTTCACCCTGCCGGGCCAGCCCGCCTCCATGCGCGGCGCCGCGCGCTGAGGCGCTACCGGGGGAAGATCTCGAGGCCTGCGAAGAAGTACGCGAGCTCGACCGCCGCGGTCGCGCGCGAGTCGGAGCCGTGGACCGCGTTGGCCTCGATGGACGAGGCGAAGTCCTTGCGGATCGTTCCGGGCGCCGCCTTGGTGAAGTCCGTCGCGCCCATGAGGTCGCGCCAGCGCTGGATCGCGTTCTCCCCCTCGAGCACCATCGCGATGCAGGGCCCCTGGGTCATGTACGCGCAGAGGCTCGCATAGAACGGGCGGTCCTTGTGGACGGCGTAGAAGCCCCGCGCCTGGTCGAGCGTCATGTGGAGCATCTTCGCCGCGAGGACCTTGAAGCCGGCGTTCTCGATGCGCGCGAGGATCTGGCCGGCGACGCCCTTGACGACGGCGTCGGGCTTGATGATCGCGAGCGTGCGCTCGATCGTCATTGTAACGGGAGCCGCGAGGCCGGCGGCACTCGGGACGTGCCCTGTTCAAGATCCGTGGCGGCTGCGTTCCGCATGACGCCGCTCATTTCCCGAGGACTTTGGCGACGGTCGCGCCCATGTCGGCCGGGCTCCGGACCAGCGTGGCGCCCGCCTTCTCGAGTGCGGTCATCTTCTCGGCCGCGGTGCCCTTCCCCCCCGCGATGATCGCGCCCGCGTGGCCCATGCGGCGTCCGGGCGGCGCCGTCTGGCCGCAGATGAACGCGACGACGGGCTTCTTGACGTGGCTCCGGATGAAGGCGGCCGCCTCCTCCTCGGCGGTCCCGCCGATCTCGCCGATCAGCATGATCGCCTCCGTGCCGGGGTCGTCGGTGAAAAGGCCGAGCACGTTAACGAAGGTCGTGCCGTTCACGGGATCGCCCCCGATCCCCACGCACGAGGACTGGCCGATCCCACGGCGCGTGAGCTGGCCGACGACCTCGTAGGTGAGGGTGCCGCTGCGCGAGACGACGCCGACCGGGCCCGGCCTGTGGATGTGGCCCGGCATGATGCCCACCTTCGCCTCGCCCGGCGTGATGACGCCCGGGCAGTTCGGCCCGACCAGGCGCGTCGGCTTCTCGGCGAGGTAGTGCTTCACGCGGACCATGTCGGCGACCGGGATGCCCTCGGTGATGCACACGACGAGGGGCACGCCGGCGGCGGCGGCCTCCATGATCGCGTCGGCGGCCGCGGCGGGCGGCACGAAGATGAGGGCGCAGTTGGCGCCCTCGCTCCGCACCGCCTCCTCGACCGTGTTCCAGACGGGAAACCCCTCGTGGGTCGTCCCGCCCTTCCCCGGCGTCACGCCGCCCACGACCGTCGTGCCGTACTCCTTGCAGCGCGCGGCGTGGAACGCCCCCTCGCGGCCCGTGATGCCCTGGACGACCACGCGCGTGGCCTTCGAGACGAGGACGCTCACCGCGCCCCCTTCGCGAGCGCCACGACCTTCCGGGCGCCGTCGCCCATGTCGTCGGCCATCACGAGCGGCAGGCCCGAGTCGGCGAGCATCTTCTTGCCGAGCTCCACGTTCGTCCCCTCCGCGCGGAGCACGACGGGCAGCGTGAGCCCGAGCTTCCGGATCGCGGCGATCACGCCCTCGGCGAGGCGGTCCACGCGGAGGATCCCGCCGAACACGTTGATGAACACGGCCTTCACGCTCGGATCGGAGGCGAGGATCCGAAACGCGTTCTCGATCTGCTCGGGCGAGGCGCCGCCGCCGACGTCCAGGAAGTTCGCCGGCTCGCCGCCCGCGAGCTTGATGATGTCCATCGTCGCCATCGCGAGGCCGGCGCCGTTGACCATGCAGCCGACGTTGCCGTCGAGCTTGATGTAGTTGAGGCCGTGCTTCGACGCCTCGACGTCGAGTGGGTCCTCCTCGCGGACGTCGCGGAGCTCGACCAGCTCCTTGTGGCGGGAGAGCGCGTTGTCGTCGAAGTCGAGCTTCGCGTCGAGGGCGAGGACGCGGCCGTCCTTGGTGACGACGAGCGGGTTGATCTCGGCGAGCGAGCAGTCCTTCGCGAGGTAGAGCGTGAAGAGGCTCTTGATCAGCCCGACGCCCTGCTTGAAGGAGTCGCCCGCGAGCCCGAGGCCGAACGCGAGGCGCCGCGCCTGGAAGTCGGCGAGGCCGAGCGCCGGGTGGGCCCACTCACGGAGGATCTTCTCTGGCGTCCGCGCGGCCACCTCCTCGATCTCCATGCCGCCGGCCTGGGAGGCCATCACCACGTGCGCGGCCCGCCCGCGGTCGAGGGTGATCGACAGGTAGAGCTCGCGCTCGATCGCCGACGCCTCCTCGACCAGCACCGCGCGCACCTCGATGCCCTCGGGCGGCGTCTGGGGCGTCTTGAGCCGCATGCCGAGGATCTGCTTCGCCGCGGCCTCGGCGGCGGCGGCGCCGTCGCAGAGCTTGATCCCGCCCGCCTTGCCGCGCCCACCCGCGTGCACCTGCGCCTTCACGACGACCTTCCCGCCGATCCGCGCGGCGGCGATCTTCGCGTCGGCCGGCAAGGTCGCGACCTCGCCGTTCGGCACCGGCACGCCGAACTCGCGCAGCAGCGCCTTCGCCTGGTGCTCGTGGATCTTCATCGCCAGTGCCTTCCCGATTCGTGCCGCACGCTTCGTATGGGCGGCTACTCCAGCGGTGGTTCCGAGCGATCCTCCGGGCCACGCTGGAGATGCGGGTTGCGCATCAGGATGCGGGCGCACGTGTTCCACCGGAGCAGCGCGTCGTCGTTGCCCGGAGGTCGGAGGGCCTCGGCCTTCTCGTACCAGGTCATCGCCTCCCGCAACCACTCGTACGCGACGAACTCGGACCCGCGGCCGCCATGCTGGAGCTTGGCCCTGGCCCGCCGCTCGGCGATGATCCCGGCGTAGTAGAGGCGCTCGTACTCGTCAGCGAGACGGGTCAACACCTCCCGGGCCCGGGTGACGGCGTCGGCCACCCCCTGCTCGAACTCGTCGGTGACGGCCAGGAGCAGCATCACGAGCGCCTGCTGGTGCTCCGGGTCGATTCGCAGCACGTCGAGGCAGATGCTCTCGGCCTGCGCGGGCTCATTGAGGAGCCGGTACCGCTCCGCCTTCTCGAGCGCCTTGGGGATCGCCTCCCTGGTGAGCGGCTTGAGCTCGAACATCACGCCCTCCCCCGCCCCCCGCGTGCTACGGGATGGTCCACAAGATGTACGCGGCCATGACGGTCGCCGCGAGAGCCGTGCCGTAGCACAGGACGACGATGAGCGGGGTCAGGTGTTTGACCTGCAGGCCATCGTAGAGCGTGTAGCGAAAGCGATGGGCCCAGTGGAAGAGGGGCAGGGCGATGAAGACGAAGAGGTAGAGCCGCGCCACCGGGTGCCTGACCAGGCCGCGGACCGACTCGTAGCTCGGGGCGTCCAGCCATCCGAGCGGAACGGCCAAGCCGGTCAGCAAGACATGGATTGGGAAAAGGAGCGCGGCGACCGTTCCACCCGCGCTGAACAGGAGCCACAGAAACGGCGTGATCGACCTCGGCATCTATCGCCCCCGCAGCATGATCACGGCCACGGCCCCGGAGAGAGCCAGCCAGGCCGCGTAGTTCAGGCCGACGATAACCCAATCTGGCACGCGCTTGCCCCTGAGCCGCACCACCATGGCCGTGGGAGCCAGGTTGAACCACGTGATGGAATGGAGGAGGACGAAGACAAACACGACGCCGTGCAGGGCGATGAAGAGGGGCGTTCCCAGGCGAGCGAGGAATCGCGCGTACGCGTGAGGGCCCTGGGCGACGGCCCAGAGCTGCCAGAGTGAGACCGCGGCGAAGATCGCGACGAAGACGCAGGTGAGCTCGCGCAGCACGAAGCCGGTGTAGGCGCGGTTCTGGAGCCACCACCAGACCGAGACGCGACGACGGTACCACCGCGGATGGTACGGGGTGTAGCGAGCCTCGGCCTTCATCCCGCTCCCCGGGGGAGGAGGAGCGACTTGAGCCAGTGAATGGCCCCCGTGAGCTTGTACTGTTGGATGGCGCCCGCGGGATCCACGTGCTTGGGGCACACCTTCGTGCACTCCCCGACGAACGTGCACTGCCAGATGCCGTCGGGCTCGGAGAGGATCTCGAGCCGCTCCGGCGCCCCCTCGTCCCGCGAGTCCATGTTGTAGCGTTGGGCCAGGGCGATGGCCGCCGGACCGATGAAACCGGGTTCGAGCCCATAGATGGGACACGCCGAGTAGCAGAGCATGCAGTTGATGCACATGCTGAACTGCTTGTAGGCGTCGAGCTCGTCGGGCGTCTGTAAGTACTCGCCCTCCGCGAGCGGCCGCTCGTCCTTTCGGACGATCCAGGGCTTCACCTTCTTGAGCTTGCGCATGAAGTCGGAGAGGTCCACGACCAGGTCGCGCACGATCGGGAAGTAGTCCAGCGGCTCCACGCGGATGGGGCCGGGGAGGGCCTCCGACAGGAACGACGCGCAGGTGAGCTTCGGCGAGCCGTTCACCTTCATCCCGCAACTGCCGCAGACACCCATCCGGCAGGACCACCTGAACGACAGGGAGCCGTCCAGCCGGTCCTTGATGTAGTTGAGGGCGTCGAGGACGACCCAGTCCTTCCGAAACGGAACCTCATAGGTCTGGAAGGTGGGCTCCGACTCCTGCTCCGGGCGATAGCGCGCCACCGTGAGGGCGACTGTTGACAGCATTCGTCTCTACCTCCCGTACACGCGTTGGCCCGGCGGCCAGCGCGTGATGGTCACCGGCAGGTATTCGATGCGGGGAGGGCCGTCCACCGTCCGGTAGGCCAGGGAGTGCCCGAGGAACTCCTTGTCGTCTCTCTTCGGGTAGTCGGTGCGTTGGTGGGAGCCGCGGGACTCCCGGCGGCGCAGCGCGGACTGAACGATCGCCTCGGCGACATCCAGCATGTAGGAGAGCTCGAGGGCCGCGGTCAACTCCGTGTTGAAGGTGTAGCTCCTATCGTCGAGTGCCAGGTCGCGGAACCGCTCCTGGAGGCTCTGGAGCTTTTCCGCCGCCTTTTCGAGCGTGGCGCCCGTCCGATAGATGCCCGTACCCTCCTCCATGGTTTCGTGCATCTCCGCCCGCAGCGTGGCGATCCGTTCCCGCCCGCCCGTCTTGCGCAGAAACTTCTCCTCGAGCCGCCTCTCTTCGTCGTGGGCCTGGGCGAGGACCGACGGGCTCGGTGCCCGTTGCGCGACGGCGAAGGCGGCGGCCGCCTTGCCGGCCCGCGCACCGAAGACCAGGATTTCGGTGAGCGAGTTCGACCCGAGCCGGTTCGCGCCGTTGATGCTCACGCACGCGGCCTCGCCGGCCGCGTAGAGCCCCGGCAGCGGCGTGGCCCCGTGGATGTCGGTCGAGATGCCGCCCATCATGTAGTGGACGACGGGGCGGACGGGGATCATCTCCTTGACCGGATCGATGTTCTGGTACTTGAGACACAGCTCCCGGACGAAGGGGAGCTTCGTGTCGATCAGCTGCGCTCCCAGGTGGCGGAGATCGAGGTGGACGTAGTGGCCGTACGGTCCTTCGAGCGTGCGCCCCTTCTCCTGCTCCTTGACGAACGCCTGCGAGAGCCGGTCGCGAGGGCCGAGCTCCATGGAACGCAGCACCGGCTTGGGCTCGGGCTTCCCGAGGTCGTAGTCCTGGAGGTAGCGGTAGCCGTCCTTGTTGAGGAGCCAGCCTCCTTCGGAGCGGGCGGCCTCGGTGATCAGGATCCCGGTGAAGGGCAACCCGGTGGGATGGTACTGGACGAACTCCATGTCTTTGAGGGGCGCCCCCGCGCGATAGGCGAGGGCCATGCCGTCGCCGTTCTTGATGCTGGCGTTCGTGGTGAAAGGGAAGACCTTGCCGCAGCCGCCCGTGCAGAGAATGACCGCCTTGGCGGTGATGGCCTGGATCTTCCCGGTGCCGAGCTCGATGGCCACGACCCCCTGGCAGCGCCCCTCGTCCACCAGGAGCTGCGTGACGAACCACTCGTCGTATCGCTCGATCGCGTCGTACTTCAGGGTGGTCTGGAAGAGCGTGTGGAGCATGTGAAAGCCGGTCTTGTCCGCGGCGAACCAGGTCCGCTCGATCTTCATGCCTCCGAAGGCACGCACGGCGATGTGGCCGTCGGGCTCCCGGCTCCAGGGACAGCCCCAGTGCTCCAGCCGCAGCATCTCCTCGGGGGCCTCCCTGACGAAGGCCTCCACCGCGTCCTGGTCGCAGAGCCAATCGCCCCCGGAGATGGTGTCGTACGCGTGCGCGTCCAGGCTATCGCCGGCCTTGATCACCGCGGCGGCGCCACCTTCCGCCGACACCGTGTGGCTTCGCATGGGATAGACTTTGGAGATCACCGCGACGCGGAGGTTCGGATGCGTCTCGGCGACGTTGATGACGGCGCGCAGGCCAGCTCCCCCGCCGCCCACCACGAGCACGTCGCAAGCGAACAGATCCATGGGTCAGAAGGACACTACGCTGCCGGCCCCACCGCCGTCAAGGCATGAAGGCCCTCAGGCCTCGGAGGCTCGCCGCGATCAGGTCGCGGTTCATTCGCGCGATGAAGGAGAGGTCGATCTCCTTGGGGCACACGGCCTCGCACTCGCCGATGTTCGTGCAGCTCCCGAACATCTCCCGGTCCATCGCGGCCACCATGTTGCGCGCGCGCTCGTGGCGCTCGGGCTGCCCCTGCGGCAGGAGCCCGAGGTGCGACACCTTCGCCGCCGTGAACAGCATGGCGGCGGCGTTCGGGCACGCGGCGACGCAGGCGCCACAGCCGATGCAGGCGGCCGCGTCGAAGGCGAGGTCCGCATTCTCTTTGCGGACCAGGATCGCGTTGGCGTCGGGCGCCGAGCCCGTCGGCGCGCTGATGAAGCCGCCGGCCTGGATGATCCGGTCGAAGGCGTTCCGATCGACGATCAAATCCTTGATGACCGGGAACGCCCTGGCGCGCCACGGCTCGACGGTCAGGCGGTCGCCGTCCCGGAAGCTCCGCATGTGGAGCTGGCAGACGGTGGTGGAGCGCTTGGGTCCGTGCGCGACGCCATTGATCATGAAGCCGCAGGCGCCGCAGACGCCCTCGCGGCAGTCGTGCTCGAACGCGATCGGCGCGTCGCCGCGATCGATCAGCTCCTCGTTGACGACGTCGAGCATCTCGAGAAAGGACATGTCCGGAGTGATGTTCTTCGCCGCGTAGGTGACGAAGCGGCCACGGTCGTTCGCGTTCTTCTGCCGCCACACCCTGAGGGTCAGGTTCATTGAATCCGTAGGTGGCGTGCCCGAGGCGCGCGGGGCTTCATTTGTAGCTTCGCTGGGTCAGGTGGACGTACTCGAAGTGCAACGGCTCCTTATGGAGATTCGGCCGGGCGAGCGTGCCGGTGTGCTCCCAGGCCGCCACGTAGGCGAAGTGCTCGTCGTCGCGCAGGGCCTCCCCGTCCGGGGTCTGGCTCTCCTCGCGGAAGTGGCCGCCGCACGATTCCGCGCGCTGGAGCGCGTCGATGCACATGAGCTCGCCCAGCTCGAGGAAGTCCGCCACCCGACCCGCCTTCTCGAGCGACTGGTTCAGCTCCTCGTTCCGTTCGAGCACGCGTACGTTCTCCCAGAACTCGGCACGCAGTTCCGGGATCTTCCTGAGCGCGTGGTGGAGCCCGGCCTCATTGCGCGCCATGCCGCAGTAGTCCCACAAGAGCTGCCCGAGCTCCCGGTGAAACGAGTCGACCGTGCGCTTGCCGCCGACGCTCAGCACTCGCCGCACGCGCGCCGAGACTTCGACCTCGGTCGCCCTGAATGCGGGATGGCCCGCGTCGATCGTGTCCGGCCTGACGCGCGCCAGGTAGTCACCGAGCGTGCCGGGCAGGATGAAGTAGCCGTCGGCCAGCCCCTGCATCAAGGCGCTCGCGCCGAGGCGGTTCGCGCCGTGGTCGGAGAAGTTCGCCTCCCCGGCGACGAACAGCCCCGGAATGGTCGACATCAAGTCATAATCGACCCACAGGCCGCCCATCGTGTAGTGGACGGCGGGGTAGATCCGCATCGGGACCCGGTACGCGTTCTCCCCGGTGATGCGCTCGTACATCTCGAAGAGGTTGCCGTACTTCTCGCGGATCACCGGCTCGCCGAAACGCTCGATGGCGTCGGCGAAGTCGAGGTAGACCCCGCGCCCGCCGGGGCCGACGCCGCGTTTCTCGTCGCACACTTCCTTGGCCGCGCGTGAGGCGACGTCGCGCGGCGCCAGATTGCCGTAGCTCGGGTACTTCCGCTCCAGGTAGTAGTCGCGCTCGCTGACCGGGATCCGGTCCGGCGGCCGCGTGTCACCGACCTTCTTCGGCACCCACACGCGCCCGTCATTGCGCAGCGACTCACTCATCAGCGTGAGCTTCGATTGATGCTCGCCGCTCACCGGGATACACGTCGGGTGGATCTGCGTGAAGCACGGGTTGGCGAAGAAGGCGCCGCGCTTGTGCGCGCGCCAGATCGCCGTCGCGTTCGACGCCTTCGCGTTGGTCGAGAGGTAGAACACGTTCCCGTAGCCACCGGTGGCCAGGACCACGGCGTCGCCGGCGTGCGACTCGACGGCGCCGGTGACGAGGTCGCGCGTCACGATGCCACGGGCGCGCCCGTCGACGACGACGAGGTCGAGCATCTCCGCCCGCGTGTCCATGGTCACCGTGCCGAGGCCGACCTGCCGCTCCAGGGCCTGATACGCCCCCAGCAACAGCTGCTGTCCCGTCTGGCCCCTGGCGTAGAAGGTGCGGGAGACCTGCGCGCCGCCGAAGGAGCGGGTGTCGAGGAGCCCGCCGTACTCGCGGGCAAAGGGGACTCCCTGCGCGACGCACTGGTCGATGATGTTCAGGCTGAGCTCGGCCAGCCGGTAGACGTTGGCCTCGCGCGCCCGAAAGTCGCCGCCCTTCACCGTGTCGTAGAAGAGCCGGAACACGCTGTCGCCGTCGTTCCGGTAGTTCTTCGCCGCGTTGATGCCGCCCTGGGCGGCGATTGAGTGGGCGCGGCGCGGGCTGTCGTGATAGGAGAAGCACTTGACGTTGTAGCCCAGCTCGCCGAGCGAGGCCGCCGCGGCGCCTCCCGCGAGGCCCGAGCCCACGACGAGGACCGTGTAGCGGCGCCGGTTGGCCGGACTCACCAGCTTCATGTCGAAGCGGTGGCGCTCCCACTTCTGCTCGATCGGCCCCGGCGGGATCTTCGCGTCGAGCCTGCCGTCGACGAGGTTCGGCGACGTCGAGCCGATCATCGCCGGGTCATCTGACCACACGGGTGAGCACGGCGACGGGAACCGAGACGTTGCCGAGCACGACCGCCAGCGACGAGACGGTGGCGAGCGCCCGGTAGACGCGATCCGCCCTGGAGGTGTTCAGGCCGAGCGTTTGAAACACGCTCCACACGCCATGGTAGATGTGGAGCCCGAGCGCGATCATCGCGGCGAGATAGAAGGCCGACACGTACCAGACCGAGAACCCGATCACGACGTTGCGGTAGACCGACGTCGTCGTGTATTGCCCGGGCGCGAAGCCGACCGCTCCGAAGGTGAAGTGGAGGAGGTGGTAGATCACGAAGAGCGTGATGATCAGGCCGCCCCAGCGCATCGTCCGCGACGCGTACGTCGAGCCGATCGCCTCCTTCCTGTCGTAGCTCACCGGCCGTGCGGCATAGCTCATCCGGGTCAGCTGGACGGCGGCGACGATGTGGAGCACGGTCGCCGTGAGGAGAACGAGGCGGGCCAGCCAGAGGGCCTGCGCGTGACCGAGCGCGGGGCTGCCGATCTCCCGCAGCCAGGCGGCGTAGGCATTGAACTTCTCCTCGCCCTGGAAGACCTTGAGGTTCCCCAGCATGTGGCCGATGACGAAGCCGACCAGGATCACGCCGGTGACCGCCATCACCGCCTTCTTCCCGATCGAGGTGCTCCAGAGGGTCATCACCGCGCTGGCGTTCATCGTCGGGGGGCACACGTTCCCCGAGCACGCAGGAGTCCGTCGTGATCCATGTCGATCGACACTCACCGCACAGGCTGGTGGAGGACGGTCAGGCGGGGCGGCACAACGAGTGGAACGGCGGGACCATGTGACCGATCATGGTTCCTCCCGCGCGTACGCCTTCATCCCGTCCTGATAGAGGTCGCCGCCGTGACAGTCGTTGACGACGATGGCCGGAAAAGCCTCGACCTCGAGGCGACGGATGGCCTCGGTGCCGAGGTCTTCGTAGGCGATTATCGAAAGCTTCTTCACGAACTGCGAGAGCACCGCGCCGGCGCCGCCGATGGCGCCGAAGTAGACACCCTTGTGCTGGCGGAGCGCGTCCTTCACCGCTTGCCCGCGGTAACCCTTCCCGATCGTCCCCTTGAGCCCGAGCTGGAGAAGCGCGGGCGTGAACTTGTCCATCCGGCTCGCCGTCGTCGGGCCGATCGAGCCCACGACGTCGCCCGGGCGCGCCGGCGACGGCCCCGTGTAATAGATGATCTGGCCGCGCAGGTCGAATGGGAGCTTCTCGCCCTTCTCGATCAGCGGGAAGAGCCGGCCGTGCGCGGCGTCGCGCGCCGTATAGAGGACGCCCGTGATCCGCACGCGATCGCCCGCCTTCAGCGACTCGACGTCGGCGTCGCTGAGCGGCGTCCTCACCTCCTTGATCCCGTCGGCCCCCGTCGTGACGCTCACAGCGTCGCCTCCTTGTGCCGGTGCGCGTGGCACTCGATGGTGACGGCGACGGGGAGCGAGGTGATGTGGCAGGGATACGTGAGGATGTGGATGCCGAAGGCGGTCGTGTCGCCGCCGTACCCCTGTGGGCCGATCCCGAGGCGGTTGGCGCGGTCGAGCAGCTCCTTCTCGAGCACGTCGAGCTGCGGGTCGGGGTTCGACGAGCCGAGCTCTCGGAAGAGGGCCTTCTTGGAGAGGATCGCCGATTTTTCAAAGGTCCCGCCGACGCCGACGCCCAGGATGAGCGGCGGGCACGCGTCGGGCCCCGCCGTCTTGACGCACTCGATGATCCACTCCTTGACGCCGGCGACACCCTCGGCGGGCGTGAGCATCTTGTACTTCGACCGGTTCTCGCACCCGCCCCCCTTGGCCATGACCATGATCTTCAGGGTGGCTCCGGGGACGACGTCCACGTGGATGACGGCCGGTGTGTTATCGCCGGTGTTCACGCGATCGAACGGCGAGCGGACGATCGAGGCGCGGAGGTAGCCCTCCGTGTAGCCCTGCCTGACGCCCTCGTTGATGGCCTCATCGAGGCCGCCCCCCGTCACGTGAACGTCCTGGCCCAGCTCGACGAAGCAGACGACGAAGCCCGTGTCCTGGCAGTACGCGATGCGCCGGGTCCGGGCCATCTCGGCGTTCTGCTTCAGGATCTGGAGCACCTGCTTTCCCGCGGGCGATCGCTCGGTCGAGAGCGCGCGGTCGAAGGCGCGGAGCATGTCAGGCTCCAGCTCCAGATTGGCGTTCATGCAGAG
The DNA here is from genome assembly GCA_035260325.1 of Candidatus Methylomirabilota bacterium. NCBI lineage: Bacteria > Methylomirabilota (SeqCode) > Candidatus Methylomirabilota bacterium. The sequence continues at coordinate 32,567 of DATFVL010000055.1, forward strand.
CTTCTTGACCGCGTCGGTGATCGCGCTCGTGTGGATGTCGCGCATGCCCTACGTCTTCCCGCTCTGTGTCTGCGCGAAGGCCGCCCGGGCGCGCCTGGCGATCTCGTCGGGCGCGAGATCCTCCGTGTGGGTCGCGAGGCCCCACTGGTTGCCGAAGGGATCCTCGACCTGGCCGTAGCGGTCGCCCCAGAACATGTCGGCCGGCGGCCGGGTCGCCTTGCACCCGGCGTCCACCGCCTGCCTGAAGGCCTTGTCCACATCGGGCACGTAGAGGAAGAGCAGGCAGGTCGTGCCGCCCAGCGACTGCGGCGCCCGGCACGTGCTCCGCCCCGGGATCTCGTCGCTCAGCATGATCACGGAATCGCCGATCCTGAGCTCGCCGTGCATCACGTACTTGCCGTCCGGGCTCGTCATGCGCTCGATTTCCTGGGCGCCCAGCGCCCGCTTGTAGAACTCCATCGCCTGGGCGGCGCCGCGAACCGTGAGATAGGGCGTGACCGTGTGGTAGCCGTCCGGCATGTATTTCGCCATGCTCGCCTCCTACAGCTTGAGCTTGTCGACCAGCTCGCGCACGGCGGCGGCCGACTTGTCGAACGCGGCCTGCTCGTCCGGCCTGAGCGTGATCTCGATCACCTGCTCCACGCCCGCGCGGCCGAGCTTCACCGGCACGCCGACGTAGAGGCCCCGCACCCCGTATTGGCCGTCCAGGTACGCCGCGCACGGCAGGATCTTCTTCTTGTCTTTCAGGATGGCCTCGACCATCTCGACCACCGAGGCCGCCGGCGCGTAGTAGGCGCTGCCGGTCTTCAGGTAATTCACGATCTCGGCCCCGCCGTTGGCCGTGCGCTGCACCAGCGCGTCGATCTTGTCCTTCGGCAGGAGGTCGGTGATCGGGATGCCGGCGACCGTGGAGTAGCGCGGCAGCGGCACCATGCTGTCGCCGTGGCCCCCCAGCACGAACGCGTGCACGTTCTCCACGGACACGCGGAGCTCCTGCGCGATGAAGGTGCGGAAGCGCGCCGAGTCGAGCACCCCGGCCATGCCGATCACCCGCCGGTGGGGAAAGCCCGATCGCTTCCACGCCAGCTGGACCATCGCGTCGAGCGGGTTCGTGACGAGGATCAGGATCGCGTTCCTCGAGCGCCCGACGACCTGGTCCACGACGCTCCCGACGATCTCGGCGTTCTTCGCGAGGAGGTCGTCGCGGGTCATGCCGGGCTTCCGCGCCAGCCCCGCGGTGATGACGACGATGTCCGAGTCTCCCGTCTCCTCGTAGGTGTTCGAGCCGATCAGCCTCGCGTCGTAGCCGTGGATGGGCCCCGCCTGCGCGAGGTCGAGCGCCTTGCCCTGGGGCACGCCCTCGATGACGTCCACGAGGACGACGTCGCCCAGCTCGCGCTCGACGGCGTACTGCGCGACGGAGGCGCCGACGTTGCCGGCGCCCACCACCGTGATCTTGGGCCTCGGGTGCTCCGTGCTCAGGATCTCCGCCTTGCCGAGTTGCATGCCCGTCTCCCCGTCCCGGCTAGAGCTTCGCCATGTTCTGGATGATGGCCGTCCCGAACTCCGAGCACTTCACCTCCGTCGCGCCGTCCATCAGGCGCGCGAAGTCGTAGGTGACGACCTTGGACTGGATCGTCTTCTCGAGGCCCGCGATGATCCGGTCGGCCGCGTCGGTCCAGCCCATGTAGCGCAGCATCATCTCGCCCGAGAGGATCACCGAGCCCGGGTTGACCTTGTCCTGGCCGGCGTACTTCGGCGCGGTGCCGTGCGTCGCCTCGAAGAGCGCGTGGCCGGTGTCGTAGTTGATGTTGGCGCCGGGCGCGATCCCGATCCCGCCCACCTGCGCGGCGAGGGCGTCCGAGATCAGGTCGCCCGTGAGGTTCGGGGCCGGGATCACGTCGAACTCGTCGGGCCGGGTGAGGATCTGCTGGAGGAACGCGTCCGTGATCGCGTCCTTGATGAGGATCTTGCCGGCCGGCGGCTTGCCGCCGCAGTCGTCCCACGACACGGTCTTGTCGCCGAACTCGCGCTTGGCGAGCGCGTACCCCCACTTCATGAACATCCCTTCCGTGTACTTCTGGATGTTCCCCTTGTGGACGAGGGTCACGTTCTTCCTGTTGTTCTCGATCGCGTAGCGGATCGCGGCGCGGATCAGCCGCTCGGAGCCCTCCTTGGAGACGGGCTTGACGCCGATGGACGAGGTATTGGGGAAGCGGATCTTGGTGACCTTCATCTCCTTCTGGAGGAAGTCCACCACCTTCTTCGCCTCGGGCGTCCCCTGCTCCCACTCGATGCCCGCGTAGATGTCCTCGGTGTTCTCGCGGAAGATCACCATGTCCACCTTGTCGGGCCGCTTCACCGGCGACGGCACGCCCTTGAAGTACTTGACCGGGCGGAGGCAGACGTAGAGATCGAGCACCTGGCGGAGCGTGACGTTCAGCGAGCGGAAGCCCTCGCCGACGGGCGTCGTCAGCGGGCCCTTGATCGCCACGAGAAACTCGCGGATGACGTCGAGCGTCTCCTCCGGCAGGAGGTTCGGCGGGCAGTCCTTGCCGTAGACCGCCTGGGCCTTCTCGCCCGCGTACACCTCGGCCCACGCGATCTTCTTCTTCCCGCGGTAGCTCTGCTCGACCGCCGCGTCGAGCACGCGCACCGAGGCGCGCCAGATGTCGGGGCCGGTGCCGTCGCCCTCGATGAACGCGATGATCGGGTCGTCCGGGACGCGGAGCTTCCCGTGCTCGATCGTGATCTTGCCACCCTTCGGGATCTTGACCCTGCCCGCCATCACGTCCGCTCCCCCTGGGCGGCGTTGAGCGCCGACCCGGCCTTGAACCAGGTGATGTGCTCGTCGGTGAGGCTGTGGAGCGCCTCGATGGTCTCGCCGCGGCCGTCGGGCTTCTTGATCGTCACGCTCACCGGCTGGCCGGGCCGAAGCGCCGCGAGGCCGGTCACGCTGACGCGGTCCTGCGCCTCGAAGCGGTCGTAGTCGTTCGGGTCCTTGAACGTGAGCGGCAGGACGCCCTGCTTCTTGAGATTGGTCTCGTGGATGCGCGCGAAGCTCTTGACGAGCACCACCGCGCACCCGAGATAGCGCGGCGACATCGCCGCGTGCTCGCGGCTGCTGCCCTCGCCGTAGTTCTCGCCGCCGATGACCACCCACCGGACGCCCTTGGCCTTGAGCTCGCGCGCGATCTTCGCGAACGGCTGCGGCGCGCCGCCCGTCAGGGGGTTGACGCCCTTCCCGGCCTCGCCGGTGAACGCGTTCACGGCGCCGAGGAACATGTTGTCGCTGATCTTGGCGAGGTGGCCGCGATAGCGGAGCCAGGGCCCGGCCGGCGATATATGGTCGGTCGTCGTCTTGCCCTTGGTCTTCACGAGGATCGGCAGGTCCACGAAGTCTTTGCCGTCCCACGGCGCGAAGGGCTCGAGAATCTGCAGCCTCTCGCTGTCCGGGCGGACGATCACCTGGATTGCGTCGCCGTCGGCCGCGGGCTCCTCGTAGCCCTCGGCGCCGCCGGCGAAGCCGTCGCGCGGCAGCTCCTCGGCCTCGGGCGGCGTGAGGCGGAACGCGCGACCCTGCCCGTCGGGGATCGTGCCGTGCACAGGGTCGAACTCGAGCGTGCCCGCGAAGGCGAGCGCGGTGACGATCTCGGGGCTCGTGAGGAAGGAAAGCGTCGCGGCGCTCCCGTCGTTGCGGCCGGGGAAGTTCCGGTTGAACGACGAGACGATCGTGTTCGTCTCGCCGGTCTTGACGTCGCCCCGCTTCCACTGGCCGATGCACGGCCCGCATGCGTTCGCGAGCACGGTGCCGCCGATCTTCTGGAAGGTCTCGATGATCCCGTCGCGCTTGATCGTCTGGTAGATCCGCTCGGAGCCCGGCGTGATCCAGAACGGGACCTTCGCGCGGAGCCCGGCCTTGATCCCCTGCGCCGCGATGTGCGCGGCGCGGCGCATGTCCTCGTAGGAGGAGTTGGTGCACGAGCCGATCAGCGCGTTGGTGATCTTCGCCGGCCAGCCGTTCGCCTTCACCTCGTCGGCCAGCGTCGAGATGGGCCGCCCGCGGTCGGGCGAGTGCGGCCCGACGACGTGCGGCTCGAGCGTGTCGAGATTGATCTCGACCAGCTCGTCGTAGAACTTCTGCGGCTCCGCGAGGACCTCCGGGTCGGGCCGCAGGTGCTCCGCGACCTCCTCGGCGAGCGTCGCGAGGTCGGCGCGGTCGGTCGCGCGCAGGTACGCCGCCATGCGCGCGTCGAACGGGAAGACCGACGTGGTCGCGCCGAGCTCGGCGCCCATGTTGCAGATCGTCCCCTTGCCGGTCGCGCTGATGGAGTCCGCCCCGGGACCGATGTACTCGACGATCTTGTTGGTGCCGCCCTTGACGGTCAGGAGCGTGCAGAGGTACGTGATGACGTCCTTCGGCGCCGTCCAGCCCGCGAGCTTCCCCGTGAGGTGCACGCCGACGAGCTTCGGGTCGAGCACCTCCCACGGGAGCCCCGCCATCACCTCGCCGCAGTCGGCGCCGCCCACGCCGATCGCAAGCATGCCGAGGCCGCCGCCGTTGGGCGTGTGGGAATCGGCGCCGATCATGAGCCCGCCCGGGAACGCGTAGTTCTCGAGGACGACCTGGTGGATGATGCCCGCGCCCGGCTTCCAGAACCCGATGCCGTACTTCTTCGCCGCCGAGTGGAGGAAGTCGTAGACTTCCTGATTCTCGCGGATCGCGCGCGCGAGGTCGTCCGCGCTGCCGCTCTCGGCGCGGATCAGGTGGTCGCAGTGGAGCGTCGTCGGGACCGCGACGCGCTTGCGCCCCGAGTGCATGAACTGGAGCAGCGCCATCTGGCCGGTGACGTCCTGCAGGCCGACGCGGTCGACGCGCAGTCGCAGGATCGCCTTGCCGCGCGCCCACGTCTGGCCCTCGAAATCCCAGCAGTGGGCGACGAGGATCTTCTCGGAGAGCGTGAGCGGCCGCCCGAACGCCGCGCGCGCGCGGGCCAGGCGGCCCGGCATCGACGCGTACAGGGAGCGGACCTGCTCCGCGGACATCAACGCCTCCTCAAGGTGATTCTGACACCTGGCGACGCGGGCTGCGAGCGAAGGCGCGCCGGCCGAACGACATGCAATTTAACGCGCCGCGCCGTCAGCGTCAAGGACGGCGCGGCGCGCCGAGCGCGAGCGCCTTCGTGAAATCCACCCAGGCCGCGACGTCAGCTCGGCGAGCCGGATCACAGGCCGACGAGCCGGCGGACGGCGAGGCGGCGGAGGCGGGCGATGGACGCCGACGGCTCGAGGCCCATCGGGCAGACCTCGGTGCAGCCGCCCTGGCCGTGGCAGCGGGCGAGGGCGTCGTCGGAGAGGAGCACCGACCAGCGGGCGGCGGCCCCGCCGTCGCGCGAGTCGAGCTCGAGCGTGAGCAGGCGGTTGAGCGCCGCGGGCCCGGGGAACCGCGCGTTGTGCGCGACGACCGTGCACGCGGACACGCACATGCCGCAGCCGATGCACTCGATCGCGGCGTCGACGTCGCGCCGCTCGCGCGACGTGCCGGACACGGCCGCGTACGGCTCGGCCGCCGGCCGCGGGGTGAACGCCGCGCCCGCGGCGCGGAGCCGCGCGTCGAAGGGCCGCATGTCCACGACGAGGTCGCGGAGCAGGGGGAAGTGGTACAGCGGCCGCACGCTCACGGCGCCGTCGGCGAGCGCGGCGAGCCGCGTGCGGCACGCCCAGCGCTCGCGCCCGTTGACGACCACGGCGCACGAGCCGCACATCCCCACGCGGCACGCGTAGCGGAAGGCGAGCGTCGGATCCTCGCCGCGCTGGACCTCGACGAGCGCGTCGAGCACCGTCGTGTCGGCCGCGGCCGTCACGCGGTACTCCTGCACGCGCTCGGCCTCGCCCGGCGACCAGCGGAAGACCCGGAGCGTCCGCAGCATCGGCGCTATACTACCGCCACTCGTATGTCGCTTCCCCACGGCCGTCCGGCGCTCGTCGCGCCGCGCCCGGCGTAACGCCGTGACGACGGCCGTCCTGCTGGCGATCCTGGCGGCCGAGCTCGCGGGCGCGGCGGTCGGTTACGCGTTTCTCCGGGAGGCCCTCGATCTCGTCGCGTCGCTCGCCAAGGCGTGGCGCACGCCGGGCGCGATGGATGCCGCCTTCTTCGGTGGCCCCTTCGTGCTGCTCCTGGCCGCGCTCCTCGCCGCGATCTTCCTCGCGCTGGCGCTCGGCGCGACCGCCGCGGCCGCGACACTCGGTCGCTGGCTCCTCCGCTGGCGCGGGCTCGACGTCGGCCGGCGCGACGTCGTCTACCTGGCGCTCCTGCTCGTCTCGGTGAACGTGGGCCTGTTCCTCGGCCTCACGTGGCTCGAGCCCGCCACGACGCTTCCACCGCTCCTTCGCGAGCGCGAGGTCGCGCTGGCGCTGGCGGGGTTCCTCGGGCTCGTGGCGCTCACCGCCGCGTTGATCGCGGGCTCGATCCTGCGTCGGCGCCCGACGCCGTCCCCGCCCCCCAAGCCGCCGCCGCTCCCGGCGCCGGCGCCGCCCGTGACCTAGTCTTCCGTCTGGCAAGTCATGTTGACGACTGCCACGTTCGGGTCGCGTAGCGAGCCGACGGGCGCGTGCGGCACGCCCAGCGCTCGCGCCCGTTGACGACCACGGCGC
>DATFVL010000056.1 GCA_035260325.1 Candidatus Methylomirabilota bacterium
AGGAGCAGACTCAGATGACGATTCTCCCAAGTGTCGTGAAGGCCGAGTACCGCGGGGAGTATCGAATCTCCCTTACCTTTAACGATGGGACGTCGAAGACCGTTGACTTTCTCCCGTGGCTGCAGGGACCAATTTTCGAACCGCTCCGTGACGTCGACTACTTTCGCGGCTTCTTCGTTTCCGGCTCGACGGTCTGCTGGCCGAATGGCGCCGATATCGCGCCCGAGACCCTGTACGCCGCCACGGACATCCGACAGGTGGCGTAGCCGCATGACCCGGCGGGCCCAGGCATTCGGGAGAGGAGACCGCGCGTGAAGGTCGCGATCGTCACGAAGCGGCTCGAGGCCGTCGCGGCCGACGCGCTCGTCGTCGGCCTCTACGCCGAGGAGAAGCGCCTGCCCGAGGGGCTCGCTCGGCTCGACCGCGCGGCCGGCGGCCGGGTCAAGACCGCGCTCGACGCTGAGAAGTTCAAGGCGAAGGCCGGGCAGGTCGCGCACCTCCACGCGCTCGGGCGCCACGTCGTCGTCGCGGGGCTGGGTCCGCGCGCCGAGACGACGGCCGAGGTCCTGCGGCGCGCCGCCGCGGCAGCGGCGCGCCGGGCGCGCGACCTCGGCGCGCGCACCGTCGCCGCCGAGGTCCTCGGCGACCGGCTGCCCGCCCGGCAGCGCGCGCAGGCGGTGGTCGAAGGCGCGCTGCTCGGCCTCTACGCCTTCGAGCGCTACAAGAAGGAGAAGGCCGAGCGCGTCGTCGAGGAGCTCTCCGTCGTCGAGGCGGACGCGCGGCGCGGCCGCGACGTGGCCGAGGGCGTGGGGCGTGGCGAAGCCTTCGCGCGCGCGACGTGGCTCGCCCGCGACCTCATCAACACGCCGGCGAAGGACCTGAGCCCGACGGCCCTCGCGCGCGCCGCGACGGACCTGGCGAAGGCGCGGAAGCTTCGCGTCCGCGTCTACGACCGCGCCGAGTGCCAGCGGATGGGGATGGGCGCGTTCCTCGGCGTCGCCGCGGGGAGCGAGGAGCCCCCGAAGTTCATCCACCTGACGTACACGCCGCCGGGCCGCCGGAAGAAGCGCGTCGCGCTGATCGGCAAGGGCATCACGTTCGACTCGGGTGGCCTCGACCTCAAGACCTCCGAGGGCATGCTCCGCATGAAGTACGACATGTCGGGCGCCGCCGCGGTGCTCGGGATCATGGACGCGCTGCCGAAGCTCAGGCCGCCGGTCGAGGTCCACGGCCTCATCGCCGCGACGGAGAACATGCCCTCGGGCTCCGCGATCCGTCCCGGCGACGTGCTGCGCGCGATGAACGGCACGACGATCGAGATCGGCAACACGGACGCGGAGGGGCGGCTGACGCTTGCCGACGCTCTCTGCTACGCGGCGGAGAAGGTGAAGCCCGACGAGGTCGTGGACATGGCGACCCTCACGGGGGCCTGCGTCATCGCCCTCGGCCCGCTCTGCGCCGGGCTCATGGCGAACGACCGGGCGCTCGCCCGGCGGCTCCTCGACGCGGCCGAGGCCGCGGGCGAGCACGTGTGGGAGCTGCCGCTGCTCGAGGAGTACCGCGAGAACTTGAAGTCCGACGTCGCCGACCTGAACAACGTCGGCCCCCGGGGCGGCGGCGCGATCACGGCGGGCCTCTTCCTGAAGGAGTTCGCCGGCGCCATGCCGTGGGCCCACCTCGACATCGCCGGGCCCGCGTTCACCGAGAAGGACCTGGCGCTCGCGCCGAAGGGCGCGACGGGCAGCGCGGTCCGCACGCTCCTCACGTACCTCACGAGCTGAGCGTGGGCGGCCCGGTTGACCTCCACTCCCACACGACGGCGTCGGACGGCATGCTGCCGCCGCGAGAGCTCGTGCGCCTCGCCGCGCGCCACGGCGTGCGCGTCCTCGCGATCACCGACCACGACTCGACCGACGGCCTCCGCGAGGCGATGGCCGAGGCGCGCGAGCACGAGCCGCTCACGATCGTCCCCGGCATCGAGATCAACTGCGACGTGCCGGGCGCCGAGATCCACGTCCTCGGCTACTTGATCGATTGGGAAACCGAGTGGTTCCAGCACTTCCTGCACGCCCAGCGGCAGGAGCGGCGCGCCCGCGTCAGCCGGATCGCCGAGCGGCTCACCGAGCTCGGGATGCCGATCGACCCCGAGGAGGTCTTCGCCCTCGTGAAGGAGGGCTCGGCCGGGCGCCCCCACGTCGCCCGGGTGATGGTCGAGCACGGCTACGTGAAGTCCGTGCGCGAGGCGTTCGACCGGTACCTCCACGCGGGCGGCGCCGCGAATGTGCCGCGCAGGCGGCTCACGCCCGTGGAGGCCGTCGAGGTCATCCGGCGGGCGCGCGGCGTGCCCGTGCTCGCCCATCCCGGCCTGGCCGGCCGCGACGAGCTGATCCCCGAGCTGGTGTCCGCCGGGCTCATGGGCCTCGAGACCTACTATCCCGAGCACTCCGCGGCCCAGACCGCCCTCTATCGGGACATGTGCACGCGGCTCGGCCTCATTGCGACGGGCGGCTCCGACTTCCACGGCCCGCAGATCGGCCACGCTGCGCACCCGGGTACGCCGGCAATCCCGCTCGCCGTCTGGGACGAGCTCCGCGCGAAGGCCGGTGAGGCGCGCCGCGGCGCGCCGTGATCCGGGTCCAGATCTTCGGGTTCAACGACTGCCAGGAGACCCGCAAGGCGCAGCGCTTCTTCAAGGAGCGCGGGGTGCCCGTGCACTTCGTGGACATGCGGGAGCGCCCGGCCGCGCGCGGGGAGCTCCGGCGCTTCGCCGAGAAGCTCGGCGCCGCCGCGCTGATCGACCGCGCGGGCCCGCGGTTCAAGGCGCTCGGCCTCCACGTCGCGGGCGACTCGCCCGAGCGCCTGGTCGAGAAGGCCCTCGGCGAGCCGCGGCTTCTTCGGACCCCGCTCGTCAGAAGCGGCCACCGCGTGACGATCGGCCACCAGCCGGAGGCCTGGCAGGCCTGGGTGAACGAGGTGCGGAAGGCCGGCGAGCCCGGGAACCGGAACGCCTGATCGAACGTTCCTGGGGCAATCATTTCCACCCGGGACCCCAGGAGGCAGAGATGG
>DATFVL010000057.1 GCA_035260325.1 Candidatus Methylomirabilota bacterium
GTGGCGACCGCCGAGCGTCACCTCACCAGGGCCCAGCCGATCTCCTGGAGATCCCGGGCGAGGCTTCGCACACGCCGGTCCTGACGGCGTCGCTCGACTCCCGCCGGCGTCGGGTCATGGCGCCGCTCCCCCACCCGACGGTCGATGAACACGTCCATGGTCTCGCCGAAGAGCTGGCGGAGATAGTGGTAGCGAGCCGGTTCCGCACGCGAGACGATGATGAACGGCTGAGCCTGCACCGCCTGGTCCCTCTGCTACCCAGATAGGCATTCCCGCCCGTCTCCTGGAAGCAGGTGAACCCCTGAAAAGGGGTGCAGGAAACCCCAAACGGTCCGGGCGCGGGTTGCCCGGACGGGCGAGACGTGATTCAGTAGCCGGGTTGCCACGGTCACAGCGAATCCGGGAGGAGAGGACAATGGGTCTCCGCGCGACGGCCGACGGCCTGCGACGGCTCAGCAGCGCCATATTGAAGTCCGGGGGCAGCGCCGATCAGGAGGCGGAGCTGGTCGCCGAGCATCTGGTCCAGGCGAATCTGGCAGGCCACGACAGCCACGGCGTGGGAATGATTCCCGCCTACGTCAGGCACCTCAAGGCGGGCCTCGTCGTGCCGAACACGCGGGCGAAGCTCGTGAAGGACGACGGCGCCGTGCTCATGTTCGACGGGGGACGCGGTTACGGCCGTCCGGTCGCCGGCGAGGCGATGGACGCCGCGATCGAGCGCTGCCGCCGGACCGGCGTGGTCGCGCTGACGCTCGCGAACGCCCACCACATCGGGCGCGTCGGCGCGTACGGCGAGCTGGCGAGCGCCGCCGGGCTCGTCTCGCTCCACTTCGTCAACGTCGCCGACCATCGCGCCAGCGTGGCGCCCTTCCGGGGCACCGACGCGCGCTTCGTGACCAACCCCGTCTGCATCGCGATCCCCGGCACCGACCGCCAGCCGCCTCTGCTCCTCGACATGGCGACGAGCGCGATCGCGATGGGCAAGGTGCGGGTCGCCAAGAACGAGGGCAAGCCGGTGGCCGAGGGCGTCCTGCTCGACGCGGGAGGCCGGCCCACGCGCGACCCCGGCGTGATGTACAGCGAGCCGCGCGGCGCCATGCGGCCCTTCGGCGGCCACAAGGGCTACGCGCTGGCGGTGGTGACCGAGCTGCTCGCCGGCGCCCTGTCGGGCGGCCCGACGATCCAGCCGGGGAACCCGCGGCTCGGCGGCACCATCAACAACATGTTCGCGGTCCTCGTCGATCCGGCCCGCCTCGCGGGCACGGACTGGCTCCGCCGCGAGGTCGACGGCTTCGTCCAGTACGTGAAGGCGTCGCCGCCGGCGAACCCGGGCGAGCCCGTGCTGGTGCCCGGCGACCCTGAGCGGCTCGCGCGCGAGGAGCGCTCGCGCGCGGGCGTCGTGGTGGACGCGACGACGTGGGGGGAGATCCTCGAGGCCGCCGAGAAGGTCGGGCTGCCGCGCGCGAAGGTCGAGGCGCTGGTCGCCTGAGCCCTACCGGGCGCCGACCGGGCGCGGCGCCTGAGGGTCGTTCCGTCTACTCGGTCTCGAGCCGCTTCATCGACATCGCCGTCTCCAGGCTCTGGAGGAGGTACTTCATGTCCACCGGCTTCGTGACGTAGTCGAACGCCCCCTGGGCCAGCGCGCGCTTGGAGAGCTCGACGTCGGTGATGCCGCTGACCATGATGATCTTGACGTCGCCGCTGGCGAAGCGGATCGTCGGGATGAACTCCACGCCGTTGAAGCCGGGCATCGAGATGTCGAGCAATATGACGTCCGGGACGTTCTGCATCAGGGCCCAGAACGCGCTGGGCGCGTCACCCGCCGATCGCGTGACGTACCCGTGGAGGGCGAGAAATTCTTCGAGGATCGCCCGGACCTCGGGGTCGTCGTCCACGATGAGCACGCGGCCCGCCGCCCTCTTCACCGCGCCGGATGCGGCTCGACTCGGGCCGGAGACGTCTGCGGCCGGCGGCCGCGGCCTCGCCGTGCTCGAGACCGCGCGCTTCAGCTCCGCCAGATCCAGCGGCTTGGTCAGCACGGTTGCGGCGCCCGAGGACAGCGCCTGCTCGCGCAGGCCGGGATCGTCGGCACCCGTG
>DATFVL010000058.1 GCA_035260325.1 Candidatus Methylomirabilota bacterium
TGGCTGATGCTGCGGCAACACCCAGCCCTCGAGCCGCCGGTAGTCGAGCCGCAGCATCAGCCAGAGGCAGCCGGCGCCGAGGAGCGCCCAGAAGAGCTGCTTCTTCAGAAAGAAGTACGGGTCGTTGAAGCGGTCGGCCGCGACGATCGCGCTCGCGGAGTAGACCATCACCACGCCGATCGAGAGCAGCACGATCGCCGCGCCGAAGAGCCACCCGTCGGGCGCGAGCTTTCTGGGCATGTCAGTCGAGGCGCTCCACCAGCTTCTTGAACACCTCTCCGCGGTGCTCGAAGTTCTCGAACTGGTCGAACGAGGCGCAAGCGGGCGAGAGGAGGACGACGTCGCCCGGCGCCGCGAGGCGCCGCGCCGCGTCCACCGCCGCCTCCAGCGACGGGCTCGCCGTCACCGGGATCGCCGCGGCGCCGAGGGCGGCGGCGAGCTTCGGCCCGTCCTCGCCGATGACGATCGCGTGCCGGACGCGCCCGCGCGCGGCGGCGGCGAGCGGCGCGAAGTCCTGGCCCTTCCCCTTGCCGCCCGCGATCAGCACGATCGGCTCGATGAAGCTCTCGAGGGCCTTGAGCGTCGAGGCGACGTTGGTGCCCTTCGAGTCGTTGTAATAATGGACGCCGTGGACGTCGCGCACCGGCTCGATCCGGTGCGCGACGCCGCGGAACTTGCCGATGCCGCGCCGGAGCGTGCCGGGCGCGATCCCCGCCCAGAGCGCGCACGCCGTGGCGGCCAGCACGTTCTCGACGTTGTGGGCGCCGCGCAGGACGACCTCGGCGACCGGGCAGATCTCCTCGACGTGGTCGTTGAGCCGCGCCGCGATCCAGCCGTCGCGCACGAAGACGCCGTGCTCGAGGGCACGCACCCGGCTGAACCAGACGACGTGGGCCCGCGTCCGGGGCGCGAGCGCGCGCGTCGGCTCGTCGTCGGCGTTGAGCACGGCGCAGTCGGCCGGCGTCTGGTTGGCGAAGATCCGGGCCTTGGCGTCCGCGTAGGCGGCGAACGTGCCGTGCCGGTCGAGGTGGTCGGGCGTCACGTTGAGCACCGCCGCGACGCGCGGGTGGAAGGCGGCGGTCGTCTCGAGCTGGAAGCTCGAGACCTCGCACACGGCGAGGCCGTCGGCCGGGAACGCGAGCGCGTGCGCGGCGAGCGGCGTGCCGATGTTGCCCGCCACGAGCACGGGGCGCGGCTGCTCCATGAGGAGCGCGCCGGTGAGCGCGGTCGTCGTCGTCTTACCGTTCGTGCCCGTGATCGCGAACGTCTCCGCCTCCATCGCGCGCCAGCCGAGCTCGAGCTCGCCGATCACCGGCACGCCGCGCGCCCGTGCCGCCGCGAGCGCCGGGTGGTCGACCGGCACGCCCGGGCTCACGACCACGACGTGCGCGCTGGCGCAGGCGTCGGCGGGCACGCCGCCCGTGAGGAGCCGCACGCCGATCCCCCTGAGCTCCGCCGCCTCTCGACCGAGCGCCTCGAGGGGCTTCGCGTCGGCGCCGATCACGTCGGCGCCGGCCGCGCGCAGGAGCCGCGCGGCCGCGACGCCGCTCCGCGCGAGCCCCACGACGGTCGCGCGGCGGCCCGCGAGCGAGTCGAGGTACGCCCGTCCCCGCGTCACCGTGTGGACCGCGTCGAGCATCCCGATCACGCGGCCCACTGTTGTCGCGGGGTCCGCGAGCCCGCCGTACGCTGTTGTCGCGGGGCCCGCGAGCCCGCGACACGCTGTTGGAGCGGGGTCCGCGAGGCCGCTGCACTCGCGGAGTGGCCTGAGCCAGACACGAAGTGGCTCCGCATCTTCCTTGTCACCTCAGCTTCAAAGTCGTGAGGGCCAGGAGGGCCAGCGCGAAGGACACGATCCAGAAGCGCACGACGATCTTCGGCTCCGCCCATCCGCTGAGCTCGTAGTGGTGGTGGAGCGGCGCCATGCGGAAGACGCGGCGCCCGGTGAGCTTGAAGCTCGCGACCTGGACGATCACCGAGATCGCCTCGACCACGTAGAGCCCGCCGATCAGCGGCAGGAGCAGCTCCGCCTTCGTGAGCACGGCGAGCATCCCGATCGCGGCGCCCAGCGCGAGCGAGCCCGCGTCCCCCATGAAGACCTCGGCCGGATGGCAGTTGAACCAGAGGAAGCCGACCGCCGCGCCGATGAGCGCGCCGCAGAAGACCGTGAGCTCGCCCGCGCCCTTGACGTTCAGGATCTTGAGGTAGTCCGCCGCCCGGAAGTTGCCGGTCAGGTACGCGATGACGCCGAAGGCGCCGCCGGCCATGATGACCGGGCCGATCGCCAGGCCGTCGAGGCCGTCCGTCAGGTTCACCGCGTTCGAGGCGCCCACGACCACCAGCGCCGCGAACGGGATCCACAGCAGGCCGAGGTCGAGGAGCCAGCCCTTGAAGAACGGGATCGCCAGCACCGGGAGCCATTGCGCGGGCGGCTGCCAGAAGACGATCTGCAGGAGCGCGCCGGTCAGGAGGAGTTGCGCGCCGAACTTCACGCGCATCGAGAGGCCCTTGCGCGTGCGGAGCTTCGTCACGTCGTCCCACACGCCGATGAGGCCGAAGCCGAGCGTCGTCAGCATCGCGACCAGGACGTAGCGGTTCCAGAGGTTCGCCCAGAGCAGCGTGGTCGCGAGGATCGCCGTGAGGATGAGGATCCCGCCCATCGTGGGCGTGCCCTTCTTCTCTCGGTGCCGCTCCGGCGTGTCCTCGCGGATCGTCTCGCCGCCGTGCTGCATCGCGCGCAGCCGCTGGATCAGCCACGGGCCGACCAGGAGCGAGATGACGACCGCCGTGATCAGCGCCATGAAGGACCGGAACGTCAGGTAGCGGAAGACGTTGAAGACGATGTGGTCCTTCGCGAGCGGCACGAGGAGGTGGTAAAGCATCCTCCCCCCTCATTCCCGGGCCAGGCGCGCGACGAGCGCGTCCACGACCCGCTCCAGGCGCATCCCCCGCGAGCCCTTGACCAGCACGAGGTCGCCGGGCGCCAGGCGCTTCAGGAGGTGCGCGACGGTGTCTTCGAACGTCGTGGCGTGGTGTGTGTCCGCGAGCCCCGCCGCACGCGCCGCCTCGACGGCGAAGAGCGCGTGGCGGCCGACGCCGACGAGCTCGTTGGCGCCGGCGGCGACGACGGCGCGCCCCGCCTCGCGGTGAGCCTCCTCCGTGATCGCGCCGAGCTCGAGCATGTCGCCGAGGACGACGACGAGGCGGCCGCCGGCACCGGCCCGGCGCGCACCGACGGTCTCGAGCGCGGCGCGGAGCGAGACCGGGTTCGCGTTGTACGTGTCGTCCAGGATCGCGACGTCGCCCGCGGCGCGCCAGACGCACCGGCCGGCGACGGGCCGCGCGTTCGCGAGGCCATGCGCGACCTCATCGAGCGTGAACCCGAGGGTCGTGCCGATCGCCGCGGCGGCGAGCGCGTTCGTGACGTTGTGGCGCCCCGCGAGCCCGAGCGTCACGGGCCGGCGCGCGCCGGCCACCTCGAGCGCGAACGTGACGCCGCGCGCGTCCTCGACGACGTCGCCCTCCGCGCGCACCTGGGCGGTCGCCGCCCGCCCGTACGTGATCACGCGCCCTTTCACGTCGCGCGCCATGCCGGCGACGCGCGGGTCGTCGGCGTTCAGCGCGACCCAGCCCTCGGGAGGGACCGCGCGGACGAGGGCGGCCTTCTCCTCGCGGACGCCGTCGAGCGAGCCGAGAAACTCCGTGTGCACCGCCGCGACGTTCGTCACCGCGCCGATCGTCGGCCGCGCGAGCCCGGCCAGGTACGCGATCTCGCCGGGCCGGTTGGTGCCGAGCTCCAGGACGAGCACCTCGTGCTCGGGGCCGAGCCGGAGCAGCGTGAGTGGCAGGCCCCACTGGTTGTTCAGGCTCCCCGCCGGCTTGAGCACGTTCCAGCGCGTGCCCAGGACGGCCGCGACGAGCTCCTTGGCCGTCGTCTTGCCGTTGGAGCCGGTGACGGCGACGACGGGCAGCGAGAACCGCGCGCGGTGATAGGCGGCGAGCAGGCCGAGCGAGCGCGTCGTGTCCTCGACGAGGACGAGCGGCACGCTCGCGGGCGTGTCGTCGTGGAGCGAATGGACGACGAGGCAGGAGGCGCCGCGCGACGCGGCGTCGGCGAGGAACGAGTGGCCGTCGAGCCGGTGACCGCGGATCGCGACGTAGGCCTCGCCCACCCCCAGCGTGCGCGAGTCGATCGAGACGCCCGACACGGGGACCGCGAGGTCGCCCGTCACCAGCGCTCCCTGGGTCGCGCGCACGATGTCCTGGACGGTGAATGGTGGCATGCGGTCTTCTATGACCTCGACCGGCGCTCCGACAGGATCGTCCGGGCGACTTCCCGGTCGTCGAACGGGAGCACTTCCGAGCCGACGATCTGGTACGTCTCGTGCCCTTTGCCCGCAATCACCACGGTATCACCACTTTTCGCCCAGTCCAGGGCGGCCCGGATCGCGAGCCGCCGGTCGGGCTCGGCCGTGTAGCGGCGCGCCGCGGCGGGGACCCGCAAGACGCCGGCGACGACCTCCTCGACGATCGCCTCGGGCGCCTCCGAGCGCGGGTTGTCGGAGGTCACCCACACGCGGTCCGTGAGCCGGGCGGCGATCTCGCCCATGATCGGCCGCTTGCCGCGGTCGCGGTCGCCGCCGCAACCGAAGACGACGCCGAGCCGGCCGCCCGTGAGCTTGCGCGCCGTCGTCAGGACGCGCTCGAGGGCGTCCGGCGTGTGGGCGTAGTCCACGACGACGAGGAACGGCTGCCCCGCCCGCACCTGCTCGAACCGCCCCGGGACCGTGCCCACCTCGGACAGGGCGCTTCCGATCGCGGGGAGCTCGAGCCCGAGCGCCAGGCCGGTCGCGACGGCGCCCAGGAGGTTCATGACGTTGTGCTCGCCGATCAGCGGCGACGTGAGCGCGAGCCGTCCGCACGGCGCCTGGACGGTCATCCGGATGCCGGCGAGCGACGACGCGTGCGCCACGGCGCGGACGTGGGCCCCCGGCCCGAGCCCGAAGGTGAGCACCGGCAGGTCGAGGCCGCGGACCATCGCTGCGCCCGAGGGGTCGTCGCCGTTCACCACGGCGCTCCGCGAGCGCTTTGGGGACGCCGCGAGGAGCTCGAAGAGCCGGCGCTTCGCGAGCCGGTAGGCGTCGAGCGTGCCGTGGAAGTCGAGGTGGTCCTGCGTGAGGTTCGTGAACACGACGACGTCGAAGGCGAGGCCGTCCACGCGCGAGAGCGCGAGCGCGTGCGAGGAGACTTCCATGGCGACGCCGCGGACGCCGCGCTCGCGCATGAGCGCGAGCATCCCCTGGAGCTCGAGGGCGTCGGGCGTCGTCTGGCCCGCGGGCCGCCGCTCCTCGCCGAGCACGTACTGGATCGTGCCGAGCACGCCGGTCGCGAGCCCGCGGGCGCGGAGCAGGGCCTCGACGAGGTACGAGGTCGTCGTCTTGCCGTTCGTCCCGGTGATCCCGACGAGCGTGAGCGCGCGCGACGGGTGGCCGTGCCAGGCGTCGGCCAAGCGCGCGAGCGACACGCGCGCGGCGGGCACGAGCACCTGCGCGACGGGCAGGTCGGGGACCGGCTCCCCCTCGGTGACGACGAGCGTCGCGCCGCGACGCACCGCCTCCGGGATGAAGCGGCGCGCGTCCTGCTTGAGCCCGGGAACGGCGACGAAGCAGGCGCCCGGCGCCACGCGGCGCGAGTCGTCGGTGAGCGACGACACCGACCGGGGCGGCTCACCCACCACGCGCCGGTCGGGCAGCGCGGCCAGGAGCTCGCTCAGCGGCATGGGGTCCCGGCGGGTGTCGCCATTCAACGCCTTCCCTCGGCCGTCAGCGTGAGCCGCGCGGTCGCGCCGGGCGCGACAGGCTGGCCCGGCCGCGGCGTCTGCTGGACCACGCGTCCCTGGCCCTCGATCTCGAGCTCGAGCCGGAGCGGCGCGAGCGCGGCGAGCGCGCTCCGGAGCGCCCGGCCCGTGAGGTCGGGCATCACGCGCCGCGCGCCCGGGTCCGCGGGCGGCACCGCGCCCACGAGCGTCACCGGCGCCGTCAGCGTGGCCTCGCCCCGGCCCTCGCCGGGGCCCGTCACGATCTGGAGCGGCTGGACGTCGCGCGGCGGTACCTCGAGGTGGCGCAGGACGTCCCGTCCGATCGCGGCGAAGATCGGCGCCGCGGCCTCGCTGCCCCACTGCGCCGTCCTCGGCTCGTCGAGCATGACGAGCATCACGACGCGCGGCTCGTCCGCCGGGGCGAAGCCGACGAACGAGAGGACGCCCGGCGCCCGCGAGTAGCGCCGCGTCGCCGGGTCGAGCTTCTGCGCGGTGCCGGTCTTCCCGGCGACCTCGTACCCGGCGATCGCCGCGTTGTGGCCGGTGCCCGCCTCGACGACCCGCACGAGGATCCGCGTCAGCGCGCGCGCGGTCTCGGGCGAGACGACCTGGCGCACCGCGCGCGGCTCGAAGCGCCGGGCCTCGCGCCCGTCGGCGTCGAAGGTCGCGCGCACGAGGCGAGGCTGCATGAGCGTGCCGCCGTTGGCGATCGCGCCGAACGCCGCGACCATCTGCAGCGCGGTCACGGAGACCTCCTGGCCGAGCGACATGGTCGGGAGCGAGAGGAGCGACCAGCGCTTCGGGTCCCGCAGCTGGCCCCGGCTCTCGCCGGGGAGCCCGACGCCCGTCGGCGCGCCGAAGCCGAAGGCGCTCATGTAGCGGTAGTAGCGCTCGCGGCCCAGCGCCAGGCCCACCTTGATGGACCCGACGTTCGACGAGTTCTGCAGCACCTCGCTGAACGTGAGCCAGCCGTACTTCTTCCAGTCGTGGATCGTCGTGCCCGCGAGCGTGATCGACCCGTTCTCGGCGTAGATCCGCTCGTCGGGCCGGACCACGCCCTCCTCCAGCGCGGCGGCGGCGAGGATCACCTTGAAGGTCGAGCCCGGCTCGAACGGGTCGGTGATCGCGCGGTTGCGCCACGCGTCCTTCGACGGCGCCTCGAGGAAGGTGTTCGGGTTGAACGTGGGCCGGATCGCCATCGCGAGCACGTCGCCCGTGCGTGGCTCGAGCACGACCGCCATCGCCGCCTTGG
This sequence comes from Candidatus Methylomirabilota bacterium, assembly GCA_035260325.1. Lineage (NCBI taxonomy): Bacteria > Methylomirabilota (SeqCode) > Candidatus Methylomirabilota bacterium. The sequence goes on from DATFVL010000058.1 coordinate 7,071, forward strand.
CGCCGGTGCGCCGGTACGCGGCGTCGATCTCGCGCTCGGCGATGTACTGGATCGTGCGGTCGATCGTCAGCATGACCCCGTGGCCCGGCTTGGGCGGCCGGAGCACATGCTGCGCCGTCACCTCGCGGCCGAGCGCGTCGCGGCCGACGACGGCCTTGCCCGGCGTGCCGGCGAGCTCCGCGTCAAGGGCGCGCTCGACGCCCTCGAGGCCGCCCTCGACGCCCTCGAAGCCGAGGACGTGGGCGGCGAGCTCGCGGCTCGGGTAGAGGCGCAGCGGCTCGGGCAGGAAGCCGAGCCCCGGCTCGCGGAGCGCGCGCACCTCGGCGGCGACCGCGGGCGGGAGCTTGCGCCGGAGCCACACGAAGGGGCGCGGGCTCGTCAGCGCCTGGCGCACCTCGGCCGGCGGCACGCCGATGACCGGCGACACGCGCGCCGCGACGCGCACCGGGTCCCCCACCGCGCGCGGCTGAACGAAGAGCGACTCCGTCGGCGTCGAGCTCGCGAGCGGGGTGCCGTGGCGGTCCACGATCGGGCCGCGCTGGGCGTGGAGGACGACGGTGCGCGAGTACTGGCGCTCGGCGAGCTGGGCGAGCTCGGCGCGTTTGACGACCTGCAGCCAGGCGAGGCGGCCCGTGAGGCCTCCGAACGCGACGGCGAGCAGCGCCGCGAGGATCAGGACCCGCGTCCGGAGGTCGGGTGAGGTCACTGTTGTAGCTGGAACCTCTGCCGCGCGCCCGTGCCGTCGGCGTCGACCGGGAGCGCGCCCGCCAGGGAGGCGGTGCGGCTCCGGATCCCGGCCAGCCCGGTGCTCCCGGCGACGTACTCGCGCGCCAGGCGGATCTGGTCGCGGCCGGGCGCCGTCATGCCGAGGTGCCGCGCCTGGGCCTCGAGGCGGGCCGGGGCGCGGAGCGTCGCCACCTCGATCTCGAGCTGGCGGACATTGGCCTCGCCGCGATCGAGCTGGCCGCGGAGCGCGTCGAGGCGGTAGGCCAGATGGACCTGCTGGACCCGCGCGCCGACCACCGCGAGGGCGCCGAGCACGAGCAGCGCCGAGCACGCGAGGCCGGCGAGGAAGAGCCGTCGCGCGCGCGGGTCCTGTTCACGGAAGAGTCGCTGTTGGTTCGTCACGTGAGCCGCTCCAGCACGCGCAGCTTCGCGCTCCTGGCGCGGGGGTTCGCCCGCACCTCGTCGTCCTTGGGGCCGAGGGGCGACGGCTCGAGTTCGGCGAAGCCCGCCGACTCCAGAGCCCGGAACGTTCGCTTCACGATGCGGTCTTCGCCCGAATGGAAGGAGATGACGCCGAGCCGGCCGCCCACGGCGAGCAGCCCGGGCGCGTCGTCGAGCGCCTCGCGCAGCGCGCCGGGCTCGTCGTTGACGGCCATGCGCAGCGCCTGGAAGGCGCGCGTCGCGACGTGGAGGTGCCTCGACCACGCGCGGCGGGGCACCGCGCGCTTGACGGCGGCGACGAGATCGCCCGCCGTCGCGAGCGGGCGGCCGCGGACGATCGCGCGCGCGATGCGCCGGGCGTGCGGCTCTCCGCCGTACTCGAAGATAATCCGCGCCAGCTCAGGCTCGGGGAGCCGGTTCACGAGCGTCGCCGCCGTCTCGCCTCGCGTCGGGTCGAGGCGCATGTCGAGCGGCTCGTCCTCGCGGAGGAAGGAGAAGCCGCGCGCCGACTCCTCGAGCTGGTACGACGACACGCCGAGGTCCAGGAGGATCGAGCGCGCGCCGGCGACGCCGTGAGCCTCCGCCACGCGCCGGACGTTCCGAAAGCTGTCGCGCGTCAGCCGCATGCGGTCGCCAAACCGCGCGAGCCGCGCGCGGGAGCGCGCGAGCGCCTCGGGATCCACGTCGAGCCCGAGCAGGCGCACGTCGGGCGCGCTCGACGCCAGGAGCGCCTCAGCGTGCCCGCCCATGCCCACCGTCCCGTCGATCATCCATCCTCCGCCACGCGGTCGCAGCAAGAACGCGACCTCGTCCACGAGCACCGGAACGTGAACCGCTACACTCCCAGGCCTGCCAGCTTGTCGAAGAGCGTCGACAGCTTCGACCGCCCCGTCCGCTGGTATTCGTCGAAGCGCGCGCGATCCCAGACCTCAAACTTCGGCAGCCCGCCGCCGACGAGCGTGACGTCCTTCTCGAGCCCGGCCTGCTGCCGGACGTCGGGCGGCAGGAGAATTCGGCCGGCCGCGTCGAGCGTCACGTCCTTCGCGAGCGAGAAGTACAAGCGGCTGATCTCGCGCACCTCGGCGCTGAACTGCGACTGCTCGCGCAGCTTCGTTTCCATGCGCTGCCATTCCTGCAGCGGATGCGCTTCCAGACATTCGCCGTCCGGTACGACGACGAGATTGCCGTCGTATTGCGCGAGCACCTCCCGGAACTTCGCCGGGATGCTCAAGCGCCCTTTCGGGTCGATCGAGTGCTGATAGCGCCCTCTGAACATGTATGTCTGTGGAGACGGGATGCCACTTCATCCCACTTTCTCCCACTTAGTGGGCGAGATTAGCGTCACACGCGAGGCCTGTCAAGGAAAAACGCATGATTTTTCAGGGTATTCCGCCTACCCACCGGGTGGGCGATATGTAGTGGCAGATCCCCCACTCCGCCCCACCGGATAGGGTTAGAGGGGTCGTTTCGGGCGGGTCAGCGGGGCTGGTAGTACGGCAGGGCTTCGGGCAGCCAGCCCTCGATCTGCCGGATCCGGGTCTCCTCAGCGGGGTGGGTCGAGAGGAATTCGGGTGGGCGCCCGGAACGCTTCGCGGCCTCGGCCATCCTCACCCAGAGGTCGCGCGCGGCGTGCGGATCATAGCCCGCCTTGGCCATGAAGATCAGGCCGAGATGGTCGGCCTCCGATTCCTGGGTCCGGCTCCAGGGCAAGATCAGCCCCACCGTCGCGCCGGCGCCGAGGAGCGCCGTCACCTGCTGGACCATCACCGGGTCGTTCCGCAAGAGGGCGACCTGGGTAGCGGCGAGGCCCACCTGGACGAGGAGCCCCTGACTCACCCGCTCGCCCCCATGGCGGGCGATCGCGTGGGAGACCTCGTGGCCGAGGACGGCGGCGAGCCCCGCGTCGTCCCGGGTGATGGGAAGGATCCCGGTGTAGACCGCCACCTTGCCCCCGGGCAGGCAGAAGGCGTTCGCCTGCTTGTCCTCGATGAGGTTGAATTCCCACTCGTAGTCCGTCCGGCCGGTCGCCTCCGCGATCCTCAGGCCGACCCGCCTGACCTGCTCCGTGGCGACGGGATCCGAGGACAGGCGTGACTTCTTGAGCACCTGCTGGTAGGACGTGAGCCCCATCTGGAGCTCCTGGCTCTCCGAGAGGAGGAGGAGCTGGTGCCTGCCCGTGACCGGGACGGTCGCACAGGCGGTTGCCGTGGCGAGGGCTGTCGCAACGAGTGCCGCGAGCCGCTTCATGGATCCGATCCATTCTACCGGTTGCGGAGGCGCACGCGGGTCCTGAGCGTCGTCGCGCCGTCGGCGCCCGGCTGACCGCCCACGGTCGTCAGCGTGATGACGACGGTCCTCACCTCGCCCGGCACGCTCGTGGGCCGGCCCGCCGAGTCGAGGTACTCGAGCAGCAGGCTCCGGACACCCTCGACGATCGGCTGGGCTCCCCCGCCCGCGTCGCGGCGCAGGACCGTTCCCGCCAGGTGCCACGTGATCGTCTCGCCGTCTCCGGCCGCCGTGCCGTCACCGTCCAGGTCGCCGTGGAGGACGACCCGGGCGGGCTCCGCGACCGAGATCGCGTCGAAGGCGCCGTCCCCCGCGCCGGCGCCCCTGAGCTCCCGCGCCAGGCGCTCGACCGCGATGCGCGCGCTCTGCTGCGACACGACCCGCGCCGCCCCGATCGCGTAGGCGCGCTGGACGTGGTCGAGGCCGGTGAAGAGCCCGGCGAGGGTGAGGCCCAGGAGGGCGAGGGTGACGAGGAGCTCGGCGAGGCTCACGCGGGCAGCGTCGCCGCCCCCGGCCCCCGCGTCAATGTCCAGGATTTCTGACGGCGCTGGGAGGCCTCAGGGCTGGCGGACGACCGTCCAGCCGCGCGTGTGGACCTCGGCTTCCTCGAGCGAGCGGCCGCGCCGGCCGAACCGCCGCCGCTCGGACGCGGGTGGCTCCTCCCGCTGGCGCCGCTTCAGGACCCGGCGATCGAGGATGACCTCCACGCTCTTCTCGTTCGCCAGCACCTGGCGCAGGGTGTCGTACAGCTCCCGCCGCTCCTGCGACACGATGAACAAGAGCCGCTCCATCGAATGGCCTCCTCCACCTTTCGCTCGCACTACTCTAGCCGAGCGGGGGACGGTGCTGCGCCCAGGGGTGCCTGCGCTCGAACGCCGCCGAGGCGCGCAGGACGGTGGCGTCGTCGAACCGGCGGCCGACGATCTGCAGGCCCACCGGCAGGCCGTCTCGCGTGAACCCGCACGGCACCGAGGCCGCGGGCTGACCCGTCATGTTGAACGGGTACGTGAACGGGATCCAGCCGTACGGGGGCACCGCCTTGCCGGCGATTTCCGTCGGGTTGTCGAGCCCGATCGCGAAGGGCGGGCACGCGATCGTCGGCGTGAGGAGCAGGTCGTATTTCTCGAAGAGCCGCCGCGGGTGTTCCCACCACGCGAGCCGGTCGAACCAGGCCTGCACGTACGTCGTCGGCGGGTTCTTCAGCGTGTTCTCGATGATCCGGTAGAGCCCGGGATCGATCTCGCTCTTGCGGTCGAGGTACGGCGCCATCCGCGTGGCGATGCCGCCGCAGAAGATCTCGCTCCAGCACCGGTACGGCGACGGCCACCCCGGCTTGACGGCCTCGACGCGGCAGCCGAGCTCGCCGAACGCTTTCGCGGCCGCGGCGCAGAGGTCGCGCACCTCGGGATCCACGGTATCGGCGAAGCCGAGGTCGTCGCTCCAGGCGACGCGCAGTCCCTTCACGCCGCCGGCGAGCGCCTTCACGTAGTCCACGCGCGCCGCCGGCAGCGAGGTCTGGTCGCGCTCGTCCGGCCCCGCGGCGACCTGCAGCATCAGCGCGGCGTCGGCGACGGTGCGCGTCATGGGACCGATGTGCGAGAGGCTCCACGCGCCGCTCGCCGGATACGCGGGGATCCGCCCGAACGAGGCCTTGAGCCCGTAGATCCCCGCGAACGACGCCGGGATGCGGATCGAGCCGCCGCCGTCGGTGCCGACGTGGAGCGGGCCCAGACCCGCCGCGGCGGCCGCGGAGGCGCCGCCGCTCGAGCCGCCCGGCGTGCGGTCGAGGTTCCATGGGTTCCGCGTCGGGCCGAAGAGGAGGTTGTGCGTGGCGCCGATCCAGCCGAACGTCGGCGTGTTGGTCTTGCCGAGCATGATCGCGCCCGCCGCCTTCAGGCGCTGGACCATGGGCGCGTCCTCGGCCGGCACGTTGTCGCGGTAGAGCGGCGTGCCGAAGGTCGTGCGCACCCCCTTGGTGATCACGAGGTCCTTCACCGAAAAGGGCACGCCGTGGAGCGGGCCGAGCTTCGCCCCCTTCTTCGCGAGGGCGCGCTCGGCGGCCTTCGCGTCGCGGCGCGCCTGGTCCGCGGTCAGCGTGACGAAGGCGTTGAGCTTGGGATTGAGCCGCTCGATGCGGTCGAGGACCGCGTCCACGACCTCGACCGGCGACACCTTCTTCCTCCGGATCAGCGCCGCCAGCTCGGTCGCCGGCATCCAGCAGAGCTGCGCGTCGGGCATATCAGGCTCCTCTCAGTCTCGGGTCGAGCACGTCGCGGAGGGCGTCGCCGAGGAGGTTCGAGCCGAACACCGCGAGGCTGATCGCGACGCCGGGGAAGAGCACCAGGTGCGGCGCCTTCTGCGCGTACTCGGTCGCGGAGACCGAGAGCATCCGGCCCCACGAGGGATAGGGCTCCGGCACGCCGAGGCTCAGGAAGGAGAGCGTCGCCTCGACGAGGATCGCGCTGCCGAGCTGGGCCGTGCAGAGGACGATGAACGGCCCCACCGTGTTCGGCAGGATGTGGCGGAAGGCGATGCGGAGGTGGCGGACGCCCAGCGCGCGCGCCGCCTCGACGTACTGCATCTCGCGGATCGAGAGCACGCTCGACCGGATCACGCGGGCCGCCCGCGGGATGATCGGGACCGAGATCGCGATGACCACGTTCTGCACCGACGGGCCGAGCGCCGCCGAGACGACCATCGCCAGCACGAGCAGCGGGAGCCCCTGGAGGATGTCGAGGAAGCGCTGCGTGAGGAGATCGGTCTTGCCGCCGACGTAGCCCGAGAGCAGGCCGACGATCCCGCCGAGCACCGAGCCGAGGAGCGTCGAGGCGAGGCCCACGATGAGCGAGACGCGCGCGCCGTGGACGATCCGCGAGTAGATGTCCCGCCCCAGATGGTCGGTCCCGAACCAGTGCTCGCCCGTGGGCGCCCCGAGCGTGTACGCCGCGTCGGTCGAGATCGGATCGTGCGTCTGGAGAACGTCGGCGAAGAGGGCGGTCACCACCATCACCAGCATGAGCACGCCGCCCGCGGCGCCGAGCGGTTTCTTCCGGAAGAAGCGCCCGAGCGCGGTCCACGCGCCGCCGCGCGCGCGGGGCTCGGCGCCGACGGCGAGCTCGGCGGGCCTAACCGCTACCATAGCGGACTCTCGGATCCAGGACGCCGTACAGCATGTCCACGGCGAGGTTTGCCAGGATCACCACGATCGCGATGAACATCACGAGGGTCTGGACGATCGGGTAGTCGCGCCAGAGGATCGCGTCCACGAGGAAGCGGGCGACGCCCGGGAGGTTGAACACGCGCTCGGTGACGACCAGGCCCCCGATGAGAAACGCGAACTCGATCCCGATCACGGTGATCACCGGCAGCATCGCGTTCTTGAGGGCGTGGCGCCAGATGACGACGCGGCGGGTCTGGCCCTTGGCCCACGCCGTGCGGATGTAGTCCTCGCGCAGCACCTCGAGGAGCGCGGAGCGCGTGATGCGCATGATCAGCGCCGAGGAGCGATAGCCCACGGCGAGCGCGGGCAGCAGGAACTGCACCGCGTGGAGCCGCCAGTTCTCCGCCGGCGAGACGTAGGTGAGCGGCGGGATCCACCGCAGCCAGGTCACGAGCGCCAGGATGATGACCATGCCGAGCCAGAAGGCGGGCATCGAGAGCCCCGCGAGACTCAGCACGCGCAGCACGTAGTCCAGCGTGGTGTCCTGCCGGACGGCGCTGATCACGCCCGTCGGCACGCCGAGGACCACGGCGACGAGGATCGAGAGCGCCGCCAGCTCGATCGTCACCGGCAGGAGCGGCCGGATGATCTGCCAGGCGGGAAGGTCGTAGCGGTACGACTTGCCGAGGTCGAAGGTGACGATCTGCCGGAGCCAGTCCACGTACTGGACCCAGTACGGGCGGTCGATCCCGAGCTCCTTCATGATGGCCTGCTTCTCGGACGGGCTCACGTACCCGGCCGTCGAGAACAGGATGTCCACGATGTCGCCGGGCGCCAGGCGCAAGAGGACGAAGATCACGATCGACATGCCCAGCAGCGTCAGCACGGCGATCGCGAGGCGCTGCGCGAGATACGTCTTCACGCGTGGGACCTCGAGCGCAGCGCGGGGGCGTCGGACGCTCCCCTCGGGCCGGACACGGTCACCGCCGGGCTCTTACCTGTCGCTCCACACTTCCTGCATCCGCCCGAAGTTGTAGATCGACTGGTGCGGGATCAGGTTCTTCACGTGCGGCCACACGGTGAAGTAGTCGAGCTTCCAGTCCAGGATGGGCCGGGCGGCGTCGGCCTCGAGCTTCTTCTGGATCGCGTAGTTGAGCGCGAGCCGCTTCCTCGCGTCCAGCTCCTGGGACTGCGCGTCGATCAGCTTCATGACCTCCTCGCTGCAGTACTGGCTGTAGTTGCGCGGGGAGCCGCACGCGTAGTTCTCGTAGTAGTTCGCGTCGGGGTCGTCGGGTCCGATGCCCGTGAGGTTCGCCCCGATCTGGTAGTCGCCGCGCGTCGCCATGGGGTGCCACTGGGCGGTCTCGATCTGCTTGAGCGTCGCCTCGATGCCGATCTGCTTCAGCTCGTTGATGACGAACGACGCCATGTCCACGTAGATCGCGATCGCGCGCGTGACGATCTCGACCCGCAGCGGCTTCTCGGGCGTGTAGCCCAGCTCGGCCATGAGCTGCTTGGCCTTCGCCTTCTCGTCGGCGGGCTTCGCCGCGTACCCGGGCAGGCCGAGCAGGTCCTTCTCGGCGAGCCCCCAGAAGCCCCAGGGCCGGGGCGCGAGCGAGGCGCCGACGACCGCGCCCCCCTGGTGGACCGCGCCGACGAGCGCGCGCCGGTCGATCGCGTGGCCCACGGCCAGCCGCACCTTCACGCTGTCGAAGGGGGGCTTCTTGACGTTCATGATGATGTTGTCGCTGACGTTCTGATTGAACGGCGTGATCACGAGCTGGGGGACGGCCTTCTTGAGCTGCTCGGCCGCGGTCTTCGTGGTCTCGCCGGGGAACGAGACGTCGAGCTTGCCGGCCTGGAGCGCCCCCTGGCGCGTGCCGCGCTCGACGATGACGAAGTACTTGAGCCCGTCGAGGTAGGGGCGTCCCTTGACGAAGTAGTCGGGGTTCCGCACGAACTCGACGAACTCGCCCTTCCGCCACTCCTTGACCTTGAAGGGCCCGGTGCCGACACAGCCCGTGCGGTAGCTCGCCGGCGGCAGGTGCGCGGCGTAGACGGGCGAGTAGCCCGACGCCAGCATCAGCAGCAGCGAGGGCTGCGGCTTCTTCAGGCGGAAGACGACCGTGTAGGCGTCCGGTGCCTCGACCGCCTCGACGTTCGCGTACCAGTCCTTGCGCGGGTTGATCCGCAGCTTCGCCGGCGCGTCCGGGGTCTCGCGGAGCATGTCGAAGGTGAACTTGACGTCCTTCGAGGTGAACGGGTGGCCGTCGTGCCACTTCACGCCCTTGCGGAGGAAGAACACGAGGTTCCGGAAGTGGTCCTGCCACGACCACTTCTCGGCCAGCTCGCCGATGATCGTGTCCACGCTCTCGGTCTTCTTGAGCGGGTCGAAGAGCACGAGGTTGTTGAAACAGGGCATCGCGGGCCAGACCGTCGAGATCGTCGCCGTCTCGTGGATGGCGAAGCCTTGCGCCAGGTCCTCGCGCAGCATCATGTTGAGCACCCCGCCCGACTTCGGTGTCTGGCTTGTGGCGGGCGCGGTGAGCGCGACGACGACCGGGACGAGCACGCTGAGAACCGCGGCGACGCGGCGACGTATCATGCATGACCTCCAGTCGAATTGGGCGAACGGCGCGCAGAGTGTACGTGAAAACGCCCGCAGCGACAACTCACGCGAGCAGCCGGATCAGCAGATGCATACCGTAGAGGAGGCCGCCGGCGAGCCCTCCCACGACGGTGCCGTTGACCCGGATGAACTGGAGGTCATCCCCCGCGTGCTCCTCGATCAGGCGCACCGCGCCCTCCGGCCCGAGGGCGAGCACGCCCTTCTCGATGAACTCCGCCAGCCGGCCGTGGTGGCGCTCGACGGCCTCGAGCACCCGCCCCTTCGCCCAGCGCGCGATCTCGTCCCGGAGGCCGGCGTCGTCCGCGAGGGCGCGCCGGGCGCGCTCGAGGCGCGCGGCGACCCAGGCGACGACGTCCGAGCGCGGACGCCCGAGGTCGGCCGCGAGCGCCCGGTGGAGCGCCGCGGCCGCGTCCTCGAGCGCCCGCGCGGCGCCGGGCGCCTCGAGCAGGTCGCGCTTGGCCGTCTCCACCCGCAGGGCGAGAGCGGCGTCCGCGCGGAGCCGTCCGGGCAGCGCCGCCAGCGCCTCGCGCAATCGCTCGCGAACCGGATGCGCCGGATCGGCGGCGACCTGCCGGAGGCCGGCGTGGAGGGCGGCGACGACGCGCTCGCGGTCGATCAGGCCGAGGAGGCTCGCGAGCCCCATCCAGAAGCGCGGGTACGCGCCCATCCGCTCGCGGTAGCGCGCGAGCAGATCGTCCACGACCTCGCCGACGACCTCGCGGAACGCGGGCCGCTCGAGCGCCTCGGCGAGGGCCCGGGCGAGCGCGGCGATCGCGCGGTCGTCCCACCCGCGACGCCGCGCCGCCTCGAGCACCCCGGCGAGCATCGGGGCCGCGGGGCGCCGCAGCAGCGCGTCGCGCAGGTGCCGCGCGAGCTCGCCGGCCGCGTGGGGCGAGAGCTCGCCCGCGAGCCAGCGGGCGAGCGCGCGCGTGGCGGCCTCGAGGTCGCTCGGCGCGACGCGCTCGACCCCGCGCGCGATGAGCCCCGCGAGGTCCACGCGCGCGATCTCCTGCGCCACGTACTCGCGCGTGAGGACGCGGCTGCCGACCATGGTGCCGACGCGCTCCGCCATGAGCTCCCAGTTGGCGGGGATCAGCCCCGTGTGGGGGATCGGCAGGCCGAGCGGGCGGCGGAAGATGGCGGTGACGGCGAACCAGTCGGCGAGGCCGCCGACGATGCCGGCCTCGGCGATCGCCAGGATCCAGCCGCCCCACCACGTGGCGCGGAGCGGGAAGGCGGCGACGGCGAGCGCGGCGGCGGCCGCGAGGGCGCCCGCCGCGAGCCGCCGCCGGCGCCGCGGCGCGGCCGTCACGGCAGCAAGAAGTCGAGCATGAGCTCGGTGATGTTCGGCCCCCACGGCACCGTGTTCGTGCCGCGCGGGTCACCCCCGCTCCACGCGTGCCCGAGGTTCGGCACGAGCCACGTCTCGAGCACGGGGCGCTCCTGCGCGTCGCGGTAGCGCGCGTGGAGGGCGCCGTCGCGGCGCTCGGTCACGCCGGAGGTCATGCCGGTCACGCGCGCGAACATGGTCTCGAGCGCCGTGAGGTTCGCCGGGGCGACGAAGGTGTCGCCGGCACCGTGCCAGAGCGAGGCGCGCATCGCGAGCGTCCGCCGCCCGGTGACCCCGAGGCAGGCGGCGGCCGCGGCCGCGCCGTCGAGTCCCCGACCGCGCATGCAGGCGACCGCGCCGTCCCAGCCGAGCCCGCAGCGATAGGGCCCGCCCGCGACGACGCCGACCCCCGACACCACGTCGGGCGCGGCGCAGAGGAGGTTCACCGCCATGAAGCCTCCCGCCGACAGGCCGAGCGCCACGACGCGGCCCGGTGCCACCGGGTGGGCGCGCCCGACCTCCGCCACGAGCGCCAGGACCTCGGCGACCTCACCGCCGCTTCGGCCCTGGTGGGCGCGCTCGAACCAGTTCCAGCAGCGGCTCGCGTTGTCGCGCGGGCGCTGCGCGGGGTAGAGCACCTGCAGCCCGCGCCGCTCCGCCGCGGCGTTGAGCCGCGTGCCGACGGCGAAGTCCTCCGGCGTCTGGAAGCAGCCGTGGAGCGCGACGACGAGCGGGAGCCGCTCGGCGGCGGGGCGCGCCGGCGTGTAGAGGCGGTAGGCGCGGTCGCCCAAGACGCCCTGCGTGAAGGCGCGCTCGTCGGCCGCGTGCGCCGCGGCCGCGAGCAGCAGGAGGGCGGCCGCGCCGATCAGCGGGAGGCGACGGGCCATGTCACGGCCCTCACCGGAGGCGCCGGCGGGACGGCAGGAGCACACGACTCCGCTTCACGTCCCAGACGCCGCGCGGCGAGAGCCGCACCGCGGGCAGGAAGTCGGCCGCGAGGAAGAAGCAGCTGAACAGCGGGTCGTGGAACGCGTGGCCGCGCGTCGCGAGCGCCCGCTGGAGCTCCTCCTCCCGCGCGGCGGCGTCCTCGAGCGAGCCGCGGGTCATGATGCCGCCGAGCGGCAGCGCGAGCTCGTACGCCACCTCACGCCCCTCGACCAGGACGACGCCGCCGTGGACGTCGAGAAGGCGGTTCACCGCGCGCGCCATCGCCTCGGGGCGCAGGCCCAGGACGAGGATGTTGAAGTCCGTCGTGATCGTCGCCGCGAAGCCGTCGAGCCGCTCGGCGAAGCCCGCGACGACGCCGGGCGCGACCCAGCGCCCGCCGCGGTCCACGAGCGCGGCGTGGAGATCACCCGGGGCGAGGGCGCGCTCCTCGAGCCGGCTGATGACGGCGCTCACGAGCCTGATCACCGGATAACGGTCGCGCGCCGGGAGCGCGAAGTCGGCGGCCCGCGCGCGCCACCGCACCGTGAGCCGGGCCTCGGGCGACGTGAAGACGCGGCGCCACCGGGGCTCCGGGAGGCGCGCGAGCAGCCGCCCGCGGTCGGCGGCGAGCCCGCCGCGCGCGACGACGGCGACGGGGCGCGGCTCGGCCAGGTCCTCGAGCAGGCAGATGTCCGCGTACCGCCCCGGCGCGATGCCGCCGAGCTCGCCGTCGAGCCCCCAGTAGGTGGCGGGATTCAGCGTCGCCATGCGGTAGGCGTCCACCGGCGCCACGCCGCGCGCGAGCGCGACGCGCAGCAGGTGGTCCACGAAGCCGTGGGCGCGCATGAACGCCGGCATCGAGCCGTCGGCCGTGAGCATGAGGCGCGAGGCCAGCGCGGGCGCCGCCTTGAGCGCGTCCAGGAGCCCCGCGAGGTCGGGCCGCAGCGAGGACTCGCGCAGCATCACCGCGATCCCCTGCCGCGCGCGCTCGAGGACCTCGCGAGCGGTGATCGGCTCGTGGTCGGAGGTGAAGCCGGCCGCGGCGATCGCCGCCACCTTCTCGCCCGACGCACCCGCGGTGTGGCCTTCGACGCGCGGGAGGCGCCGGTGCGCGAGGGCCAGACGGCGCAGGAGGTCGGGGCTCCCGCCCCATGCGTCGGGCCAGCGCGTGACCTCGCCGACGGCGACGGCGCGCGGGTGGGCCAGCGCGCGCGAGAGATCGCGGAGCGGATAGCGGCGCGCCTCGTCCGTCGTGCGCGACTGGGCGTGGGGGCGGATCATCCAGTAGAACTTGAGCGGCGAGGGCGCGAGCGCGTCGGCGATCGCGCGAAAGGCACGGAGGCCGCCGAGCTCCCAGAACTGGAGCGTGTCGGCGAAGACGCTCGTCGTGCCGAGCGGCAGGACGAAGCGCGCGAGCGCCGACGGCGTCGTGACGTGCGCGGGGTGGACGTGCGGGTCGATGTAGCCCGGGACGAGGATCCGGCCCGAGGCGTCGAGGATCCGGGTCCGCGCGCCCACCATGTCCTCGCGCGGGCCGACGTACGCGACGCGCTCGCCGCGGACGGCGACGCCGGCCGGGTAGAGCTCGCCCGTGTAGACGTTGAGCAGCGTGCCGCCGCGGACGTAAAGGTCGGCGGGCGCCTGCCCGCGCGCGACGGCGGTGAGCCCGCGCCGCTCCGCGATGTTCATCCCCGGGGATTATAGACGCTACAATCGGCCCGTGAGCGAGGCGATCGTCGTCGCAGACTCGGTCCGGGTGCCCGCGCACGCGCTGGCGGTGCGCGCCGTGCGCGCGTCGGGGCCGGGCGGTCAGAACGTGAACAAGGTGGCGACGAAGGTGGAGCTGCGCGTCGATCTCGCCGCGATCGAGGGGCTCGGCGCGGCGGCGCGCGCGCGGCTCGTCTTGCTGGCCCGCCGGCGGCTCGACGCCGAGGGGCGGCTCGTCGTCACGAGCCAGGCCACGCGCAACCAGGCGAGGAACGTCGAGGACGCGCGCGAGAAGGTGCGCGCGCTCGTGGCCGCGGCGCTCCGTGAGCCGCGGCCGCGGCGCGCGTCCGGGCCCCCCGCGGCGGCGCGGGAGCGGCGGCTCGAGGGGAAGAAGCGCCGCGCGGCGCTCAAGCGGGCGCGGACGCGCCTCGACGACTGAAGTGCGAGCCGCAGCACGGCCTGGGGCTGGGGCCCCAGCGTGCGAGGCCAGCCTACAACCGGGTCAGCGCTTCGGCGCGCGGCTGCGGCGGTAGGCGGCGGTCCCGGCCCGGACGCCGGCGCGCACGCCGAGCGCGATCAGCCGCGCCTCGCTCACGGCCTTCCGCACCTTCGGCTCGAGCGTGCGCACGGTCCGCTCGAGGGTGACGCGCGTCTTCCGCTCGAGACGCTTCGCGCGCCGCTGCGCCTGGCCGCTGGCCTTCTTGGCCTGCGTCTTGAGCGCCCGGAGCTGCTTCTGGAGGGCGTTCAGCCGACTCTCGAGACTCATCGTCAGGCCTCCCCTGGAGCCACGTCAGAATCCGAGAGCCCGAACCTCGTCCCGGAAACGCCGGACGTTCCGCAGCTTGATCTCCTCGTAGCCGCGGATCACGTCGGGCAGGTTGGCGAGCTTCACCGCGCGCTCGTAGCTCTCGGGAGAGAGGCTGACGAGCGCCTTCTCGACGAGGGCACGGTACTCGCCGACGAGCTGCCGCTCGACGCGGCGCACCTCGGCGCGGCCGAAGGGGTCGAGCGCCGTGCCGCGCAGGCCGCGCAGGGCGAGGAGGAGCCGGAAGGCCCCGTCGAACCACCGGCCGAGCTTGAGCTTGCGCTTCATGCCCAGCGCGCGGAGGAGCGGCGGGTGGAGGTTGTACTGGAGCCGGACGCCCCCGGGGAACTCGGCCGCCAGGGCCTTGGCGACGTCGTTCTGGAGATGCAGGCGCGCCACCTCGTACTCGTCCTTGTAGGCCATGAGCTTGAAGAGGTGGCGCGCGACGCCCTCGCCGAGCCGCGTCTCGCCGCCGATCGCGGCCCGCTCGGCCTCGCGTACGCGCCGGACGAACTCCACGTACTGCCGCGCGTAGGCCGCGTCCTGGTAGGCGACGAGCTCGGGCACGCGGATCTCGAGGAGCCGTCGGAGCTCGCCCGAGGCGCCGGCCGCGTCCACGAGCCCGCGCGCCTCCGCGGTGAGCTCGGGAGCGACCCGGACCGCCCCCACCCGCTGGCGCTTGAGCGTCGCGACCCACGCGGGGTCGGCGACGAGCAGCCGGCCGACCCTGAACGCCTGCGTGTTCATCGGCACGGAGACGCCGTTCAGCACGATCGCCTCCTCGATCGCCGCCGCGGCGACCGGGATGGCGCCGGCCTGGTAGGCGGCGCCCAGCACGATCATGTTGGCCGCCATGTGGTCGTCGAAGAGCGTCTCGGCGAGGCCGAGCGCGTCGAGGAAGACGTTCTCGTCCTTGCGGGTGAAGCGGTTCAGCGAGGTGACGAGCCCGTTCGCCTCCGGGAACTCGACGTCGGTGTGAGTCACCATGGCGCCGGTGGGCACCTGGCTCGTCGAGACCACGGCGATCGTCTTCTCGGGCCGCGCGTGGTCGAGGTTCTGCGGGGACGTCGCCACGAGGATGTCGAAGCCGAGGTAGCAGTCCGCCTCGCCCGCCGCGACCTTGTTCGCGACCTCGGGCGCGCGCTCGAAGATCTTGAGATGCGAGACCACCGGACCGCCCTTCTGGCTGAGCCCGGTCTGATCGAGGCCGCGGATGTGCTTGCCGTCGAGGAGCGCGGCGGTGCCGAGGATCTGGTTGACGGTCACCACGCCCGTGCCGCCGATGCCCATCATGAAGATGTTGGCGTCGCGGGGGACGCGCAGCGCGGGCTCGGGCAGCGCGCGCTCCACCGTGAAGATCTTCCGCTCCTTCTTCCGGGGCTCCCCGAGCGGGATCACCGTGAGGAAGGACGGGCAGTCGCCATCGAGGCATGAGTAATCCTTGTTGCAAGACGATTGATGGATCTGCGTCTTCCGCCCAAATTCGGTTTCAACTGGGTGGACGGACAAGCAGTTGCTTTTTACCCCGCAGTCGCCGCAGCCTTCACAGACCGCTTCGTTGATGAACACGCGCATCGCGGGGTCCGGGAGCTTGCCGCGCTTGCGCAGCCTGCGCTTCTCGGCGGCGCACCGCTGGTCGTAGACGAGCGCGGTGACGCCGGGGATCTCGCGCAGGAGGATCTGGACCTCGTCGAGTCGGTCCCGGTGCCAGACCTCGACGCCGGGCGCCCACTGGGCGTCCCGCCCGTACTTGTCGGGCTCGTCGGTCATCACGATGATCCGCTTGACCCCCTCGGCCTGCAGCGAGCGCGTCAGGTCGGGCACGGGGATGGCGCCGGCCGCGTCCTGGCCGCCCGTCATCGCGACGGCGGAGTTGTAGAGGATCTTGTAGGTGATGTTGACGTTGGCGGCGACCGCCTGGCGGACCGCGAGCGAGCCCGAGTGGAAGTAGGTCCCGTCGCCGAGGTTCTGGAAGATGTGGGGGGTCTCGGTGAACGGGGCCATGCCGACCCACTGGACGCCTTCCCCGCCCATGTGGGTGAGTCCCATCGTCCGCCGGTCCATGAGGAGCGCCATGCCGTGGCAGCCGATGCCGGCGCTGGCGATCGAGCCCTCCGGCAGGACCGTCGAGCGGTTATGCGGGCACCCGGAGCAGAAGTAGGGCTGGCGCGCCAGCGTGAGCGGCGCGGGACGCTGGCGGAGCGCCTCGAGCAGCGCGACGCGCGCCGTGATCGAGTCGAGATGGACCCGGCGCTCGAGCCGCGCCGCGACGATCTGCGCGACGCGGTCGGCGTCGAGCTCCGCGTCGGCGGGGACGAGCGGCCGCCCGTCGAGGTCGTACTTGCCGGTGACGCGCGGGCGCTCGGCCTGGTTGTAGAGGATGTCGCGGATGAAGAGCTCGCAGAACGCGCGCTTCTCCTCGATCACCAGCAGCTCCTCGAGGCCGCGCGCGAGTTCGCGGACGATGCCCGGCTCCATCGGGAAGAGCATCCCGATCTTCATGAGGCGCACGCCGTGGCGCCGGAGCGCCGCGTCGTCGAGGCCGAGCTCGCGGAGCGCCTCGCGGAGGTCGTAGTAGGTCTTGCCCGCGGCCGCGATGCCGAGCCAGGCGTCCGGCGTGTCGAGCGTGATCCGGTTCAGCCGGTTCGCCGCCGCGAAGGCCTTCGCCGCCTCGAGCCGGCCATAGTGGATCTCGCGCTCCGTGTCGAGCCCCCACGGCGGCATGAGCAGGGGGTTCTGGCGCTGCTGCCAGGAACGCCCATCGTACATGAACCCCGGATCCACGCTGACGACACGATCGGGAGCCACCTCGGCCGTGCCGATCTCGTCGGCGACGTTGGTCACGATTTTCACGCCCACCCAGAGGCCGGAGTAGCGCGAGAGCTCGAAGCCGAGCCGGCCGAGGTCGAGGATCTCCTGGATCGTGCCGGGGAAGATCACGGGGAAGAGGGCGTCGTAGAACGCCACCTCCGAGTGCGACGGGATCGTGGACGACTTCGAGAGCGGGTCGTCGCCGCCGAGCGCCAGCACCCCGCCGTAGCGCGACACGCCCGCGAAGTTGGCGTGCTTGAAGATGTCGCCCGAGCGGTCCACGCCCGGGCCCTTGCCGTACCACATGCCGAGCACGCCGTCGTACTTCGGCCGCGGGAAGAGGTTGGCGAGCTGGCTCCCGTAGATCGCGGTGGCGCCGAGATCCTCGTTGAGGCCCGAGATGAACACGACGTTGTGCTCGCGGAGGAGGTCGGGGTTGCGCTCGAGCGTCAGGTCGAGGCCGCCGAGGGGCGAGCCGCGGTAGCCCGAGATCAGCGTCGCGGTGTTGAGGCCGCGCCGCCGGTCGGCGCGGTGCTGGTCGAGGGGTAGCCTGACGAGGGCTTGGATGCCGGAGAGGAAGATGACACCCTCTTCCTGGCGGTACTTGGCGTCCAGGGTGAAGTCGCGCTTGATCGCCATGATCCCCCTCGTCGGGTGGAGACGCGTTCGTGTTCCGGCGCACGCGCCGCTGACGACGACGCGCACAGCCCGTATGATACGGGGGCGCCCGGATGGGCGCAAATCCCCCGCGCGGCCCGGCGGTGCCTTGACCCCGCCGAGCCGGCCGAGGAGGACCGACGCCATGACGGGGAAGACGCGCACCGAGTCCGACAGCCTGGGGACGATCGAGGTCCCCGCGGACCGCTACTGGGGCGCCCAGACGGAGCGCTCGCGCCACCACTTCGCGATCGGCGAGGACCGGATGCCCGTCGAGGTCGTGCGCGCCTTCGGCCTCCTGAAGAAGGCGTGCGCGCTCGTCAACGCGGAGCTCGGGCGCCTGGACCGGCGCCACGCGGAGCTCATCGTCCGCGCCGCCGACGAGGTGATCGAGGGCACGCTCGACGACCACTTCCCCCTCGTGGTCTGGCAGACCGGCTCGGGGACGCAGTCGAACATGAACGCCAACGAGGTGATCGCCAACCGCGCGATCGAGCTCGCGGGCGGCCGGCTCGGGAGCAAGGACCCGCTCCACCCGAACGACCACGTCAACATGTCCCAGTCCTCGAACGACACCTTCCCGACCGCCATGCACCTGGCCGCGGCGACCGCCGTGGTGCGGCGGCTCCTGCCGAGCGTCGGCGCGCTCCGGGACGCGCTCGCGGCCAAATCACGCGAGTTCGCCGACATCGTGAAGATCGGGCGGACGCACCTGCAGGACGCGGTGCCCCTGACCCTCGGCCAGGAGTTCTCCGGGTACGTGGCGCAGCTCGACGCGGGGCTCGGGCGCATCGAGACGACGCTCCCGGGCCTCCTGGCCCTCGCGATCGGCGGCACCGCGGTCGGCACGGGGCTCAACGCTCCGCCGGGCTTCGGCGAGGCCGTCGCGGCGAAGCTGGCCGACCTCACCGGCCTCGGGTTCACGACGGCGCCGAACAAGTTCGCGGCGCTCGCGGCCCACGACGAGCTCGTGATGGCGAGCGGCGCGCTCCGCACGCTCGCGGGCTCGCTCCTGAAGATCGCGAACGACATCCGCTGGCTCGCGTCGGGGCCGCGGAGCGGCCTGGGCGAGCTCCGGCTCCCGGAGAACGAGCCCGGCTCGTCCATCATGCCGGGCAAGGTGAACCCGACCCAGTGCGAGGCGCTGGCGATGGTCGCGACCCAGGTGCTCGGCCACGACACGGCGATCGCGTTCGCGGGCGCGCAGGGCAACTTCGAGCTGAACGTCTACAAGCCGCTCATCATCTTCGACTTCCTGCACTCGGTGCGCCTCCTGACCGACGCGTGCCGGAGCTTCAGGGAGTTCTGCGTCGAGGGGATCGAGGCGAACCGCGAGCGGATCGCGGAGCTGGTCGAGCGCTCGCTGATGCTCGTCACCGCGCTCAGCCCGCACATCGGCTACGACAAGGCCGCGGCCATCGCCCACAAGGCCGACCACGAGGGGCTCACGCTCCGCGAGGCCGCGCTGGCGCTCGGCCACGTCACGCCCGAGCAGTACGACGCGTGGGTGAAGCCGGCGGAGATGGCGCGGCCGCGCTCGCGTTAGGCGGGGCGGCGATTCCTCGGGGCGAGAGGTGTCAGCGCGTCCCGACCGGCACCGCCGCCCAGAGGCCGCGGCCCCCCTCGCGCGCCTCCCGCTGAAGCTTCAAGAAGAGATGCTGGTAGCGGACGTTCGGCGGGATCGTCATCACCTGCGCGTAGCCGAGCCTCACCAGCTCGGCGTTGATCATGATGTCACCCACCCAGACGTAGGCCAGGAGCCGGCCGTAGCGGTCACGCTCCCGAACGTCGAGCTCGAGCCTCACCTGCTTGCCCTGGACGAGCCGGCGGTTCACCTCGCTCGCTTCGCGGCCGCCGGGCTCCTCGCCCTTGGTCGGGTGGTGGACTTCGGGCGTGTTCACGCCGATGTAGCGGACCTTCTCGAGCCTGCCGTCGACCCGCACGACGATGGTGTCACCGTCCACGACCCGGGTGACCGTGGCCTCGAGGCTCCCGGGCGCTGACGACGCCGGGCCGGTCAGCAGCAGGGGCAGGAGCGCCAGCAGGAGCCCGCGGACGAGCGTCACGCGCCGACGGTCTCATCGCGGTCTCCGACTGTCAACCTTTCGAGACGTCTCGCGCCGGGGACGGCTCCGAAATCAGACGCCGAGCGAGGCGAGGAGGTCGGCCGACGACGTCACGAGCCGGCGGAGGCTCTCGAAGATCATGAGGTTCACGGGCTCGTCCGGCTGCTGGGCCGTCCGCCGATCCGTCCTGAGACCGAAGATCGGAATACCCCTGGCGTGCGCCCACCCGAGCTCCCACGCGGTGCCGTCGTCCACCTGAGCGCCGTCCAGGACGGCGACCACCGCCTCGGCACCGGCCAGACCCGCCAGGTTCGCAGCGAAGAGCCGGCGCGTGCGCCCGGGGCCGGTCGCCTCGGCGGTGTCGCGCTGAGGCAGATAGACGGGGTGGCCCGCCGCCTCCAGCGCGTGGCAGATCTCCAGATTGAAACGACGCTCGGCGTTGGTGAAGAGAGGGGCGGCGAGGTAGACGTTCAGCCGGAGCTACCCGACGCGCAGCATGGCGTAGCCGAGCGCGCGGAGCTGGTTGTCCACGAACGGGCGGGCGCGGCGCTCGCTGCCGCGGCGGTCCTGGGTGTCCCGGTGGCGCGGGGCGACCCGCCGTTCCCGGCCGCACCGGCGCTCGCCCTCCCGGCGGTCGAGGAAGACCTGAACGCCTTCCTCCAGGGAGAACTCGCGCCGGAGATACTCGCAGAGATCGGTCTGATCGCGCGCGACGATGAAGAAGTGCCGTCCGTCCGCCATGCCGCTGGGCGAGTTATTTCACAGGTCGGCGGGGTGAGTCAAGAAGGACGGAGCCGGCGGAGCGCGCGCCGGGCCGCTCGCGCCTCCTTGGAGAGCCTGTGAGGGTTCCCGCGCTTGTCGCGGGGAAGCTCATCCTCCTCGATCTTCGTGGCGGGGTCCTCCGGACCTTCGGACGCCCGTCGCAGGAACTGCTCGGAGGTGACGACGGCGGCGCCGGCTCGGCGCGCGGCGTCCCGGACCTTGCGGTCGGAGGTGACGACGACGGCGCCCGCGCCCTGCTGCCGCGCGAGCCGCATCAGCTCGTCGTCCGCCGTCCGCGGGGGCCGCGAGAAGAGCACCTGGACGCGTCCCGCCGACGGGCCCGGACCCGTGACGCGCGCGCCGTCGAAAACGACGACGAAGTCGTCGCCCGAGGTCCGGGCGCTCTGGGCGAGCAGGTGGAGGAGCGCCCTCCGGCCGGCCTCGAGGCTCTCCTCCTCGCGCCCGCGGAGGTCGGCGTCGTTGCGGATCACGTTGTACCCGTCGATGAGCCAGCGCATCGGCGGCGGCCCCTCCCGCTCAGCGTCGTCCGAGCAGCGCCCGCGCCGTCCGGACGCCAACGGCCGCCAGCCGCCGGTAGTGGCTCGCGTAGCTCCCCGCCGTCGACGCGCTCGGGTACCGGAGCCGAACCCACGCGGGCCCTGGCAGCGCGCCCCGGGCGAGCGCGCGGCCGAGATCCGAGGGACGGTCCATCACGAGGACCGCGATCAGGTGCTCGAGCCAGGCGCTCGACTCGTCGCGGCAGGCGAGCCGGTCGAGCCACGCGCCGCGCGCGCCGCGCGGCCTGAGCCGCGTGAGCACCGCGCCCGGCACGCCCGCGGCGAAGCGGTCCTCGACTCGCCGCAGCGCGAAGTAGACCGCACCCCGCATGCGCCAGCGGCCCGCGCGCTCGATCACCGCCCCCCAGTCGAGGCGGTCGCCCTGCCGGCGGACGAGCAAGGCGAGATCGAGCGGCCACGCGAGCCCTTCGAGCGGATGGTGGACCGCGAGGTGGAGCGCCAGGTAGAGGAGGAGATCCTCGCGGCCGAGGGCCGTCACTCGCCGCCCCCAGCGCTCGTCGACGACCGCGCGCGTCCACACCTCCTCGGCATCGAGGGTCGGCGGGGTGTGTCCCGCGACGAAGCTCACGAGGTTCCAGTGCAGATCGATCGGGAAGCGCCCCGGCCGGGGCTCGGCGGGCACGAAGCAGGCAGCGGTCGCGTAGGCCAGCTCGTACGCGAGCGTCCGCTCGTACTCGAGCGCCCGGTAGCCGAGCCCGGCGAGGAGCGCGACGGCGCGCGGAACGTCGGCGCGGCGCACGAGCAGATCGAGGTCGGTGAACGGGCGGAGCCCGGGCTCGGCGTAGAGGGCTTCGCCGAGCGCGGGGCCCTTGAGCGGAATCACCGGGAGGGACGCGCCCTCGAAGGCGTCGAGCAGCCCGCGGAGAGCCTCGACGCCGAGCAGGTGCTGGCGGCCGAAGGCGACCCACGCGGCCCGGAGCCGCTCGGCGACCTGCGCGGGGAGGGGACGCGTGCGGGTGAGCGCGTAGAGGAGCGGTGCGACGCGCTCGTGCTCCGCGCGCTCGAGGAGGCGCGGCCAGTCGAGCGCGGCGGGCGCCCCCGCGGCGGCGGTCTCGGCGTCGAGGAAGGCGCGCGCGGCGCCGAGGAGGGCCTGCTCAGCGCTCGCCGTTCCGCACCTCGCCCCGGACCTCGTCCATCATGTCGGCCAGCGCCTCGCCTCTCCGGAAGGGACCGAGGAAATCCCCGTCCTCGATGAGGGCGAGCGCGCTGCACCGGAAGCCGGGCACCGCCCTGGCGCCCCCGCGCAGGTCGGCCACGGTCTGCGTGCGGAGCTCCCGCAAGAGCGGCGAGCCCGTCCAGATCTCGTGGAAGCTCTTCTCCCGGAGGTTGCCGGCCGGGACCGGATGCACGGAGCACGGGAAGAGGTCGCCGTACGGAGAGATCAAGCACGTGCGCCGTCCGGTCGCGCAGATCTCCTCGCCCTTCTGCGGCAGACACATCACGGGCTCGTGCAGCTGGCGCGAGAGGACCGGGTCGGCGAGGAACGCGCGCATCCGCTCCTTGTCGAGGCCCAACCGCACGGGCGCCTGGTCTCCGTCCCGCGCGGGAACGAGGAGCGGATCGAACGCGTAGCCCGCCCCGAGGTCCTCGGCCAGCTCGACGATGCCGTGGTATTCGCCCGAGTTCAGGCTCATCACCGGGCTCTTGATGAGGACGATGACGTCGCGCTCCCGCAGGAGGCGCAGCGCCCTGAGCGACCGCGCGTGCGAGCCGGGGATCCGCGTGACCCGGTCGTGGATCTCCGCGCGCGCGCTGTAGATGCTAACTTCCACGGAGAGCGGGTGCAGATCCGCGAGCTCCGCCGCGGTCTCCGGAGTCAGCAGCGTCCCCGTCGTGAAGACGGTGACCGAGAACCCGAGCGAGCGGGCGTGGGCGAGGATCTCGAGGAAGTCCCGCCGCATGAAGACCTCGCCGCCGCTCAGCGTCAGGAAGAGCGTGCCGGCCTCGGCGAGCTGGTCGAGCACCGAGCGGATCTCGTCGAGCGTCAGCTCCTCGCGCGTCGGTTTGGGCCGGCCGACGGGCCCTTCGGTCAGGTAGCAGTGGGTGCAGCCGAGGTTGCAGCGGTGGGTGACCTCGAAGAGGACGCCGAGGGGGATGTGGGCGCGCGACGCCACCCGGGTCAGCCGGTCATAGTGGGAGGCCATGTCGCTCCCCCTGCTCGAGGCTCCCGATCGCGTCCCAGAACGAGCGGTCGGGCGTGAAGTACATCGTGTAGCACGGCACGCATCGCGCGAGCTCCCCGGCGACCTCGAGGAACCGATCGAGCTCCGTCGGATCAGCGCGTGAGAAGAGGACGCTCGGCAGGAGCTCCCTCACCGCCGCCGCCGGCGACAGGGGCGTGAAGGAGGTCCGCGGCCCGCGGCGCAGCCTGAAGAGCCCGGCGAGCGGAGCGGTGAGCGACCGGCCGCGCCACGGGACGGCCGAGACCACGTAACGCTCGCCGGCGCGCCGGATGGCGGTGGTCTCGTCGGTGATGACGTTCTCGCCGACCAGGTCGGCCACCGTCGTCTTGCCGCTCCCCGACGGGCCGAAGAAGACGCAGGCGCCGCGCGGGCCCACGATCGCCGCCGCGTGCAGAAAGAAGCCGCCGGCCCGCAGCAGTCGCCCGGCGTAGATCGCGGTCAGGAAGGTCTCGAGCGGCGAGGGATCGAGCGGCTGGACGATCCATCCCCGGCCCGAGCGCTCGTCGAAGGCGCCGCGGAACCCCGCGCCCTCGATGGAGAGCGTCTCGTCGGACGCGCCGAAGCGAGCGAACGGGCCGGACCACCGGGCGGCGACGTCGTCGGGCGGCGGCTCGACGACCTCGACGCTCAACGAAAGCTCGGGCGCCGCGCCGGTGGCAAAGTCACGATAGCGGGGCGAGAGGAGCGACCGGAAGCCCTCGTGTCGACACTCGACCCGGCACGGGATGCCCGCGATGTCGAAGGCGCCTACGAGCTCTTGTGAAGCGTGCATGCAGAGGTCCCACTGTGCTTGCCGCAGGAGGAGAAGGCGTAGGGCGTGAAGTCTTCCTCCCAGGCGACCGCCGGGCGCTCGTACGGCCGCCGCGCGCCCTCACCCGGCACCTCGGGTCTCCGCGTCTCCTGAGTCTCCATCAGCCTGTCCCCTCCAGTCCGCGAGGTCTCGCCGGCGAGAAGACGAACGCCCACGCCGACGATAGCAGAATGAGGGGGACGCGGCAATGGGGCCGCGTCGGCGCGTCAGTGAGCGAGCGTGAAGTGGCCGCTCGCGACGGGCGTGGGCTGGCCGTCCAGGTAGACGTTGACCGTCCAGTGACCGAAGAGCTGATACTCGGTGATCCAGGTCCCGGCCACGCGCACCGGCGTCTCCACCCGCGCGCGACCGTCGACGCTCCCGACCTCGGTCGTGAACCCCTGATAGACGGACCCGTCCGGCGTGAGCAGCTCCAGGCGCTGCGTGTGCGCGCCGACGAGCGTCTGCCAGGAGACGACCACCACGAGGGTGTTGAGGTGCTCGGGCGAGAAGTGATATCCCCCACGCGCGTGCCCGTGGCCGTTGATGCCGATGAAGGAGATGTCCGCCGGCTCGACGGAGTGCCCCTTCGTCTTCGTCTCGGCGACGGCCCCGGCGGGGCCGGTCAGCGCAAGCCCCCCGACCAGCGAGAGCAGCGCAGCGATCCTCACGACGCGTCTCATGGCGTGCGCTCCCTTATGGCGGGATCGGAAGGGAGATCTTGAAGATCTTGCCCTCCGTCGTCCCGACGAAGATCTCCGTGCCGAGGTCGGTACTCGCGTTACCCGGCTGCCGCGTCCCATCGCCCAGGGTGAACGCCGTCCCCGCGTTCCCGGTGGCGAAGTCGAGCTGCTGGATCCGCCCCGTCGTGCCGTCCCACGACGTCACGTAGAGCTTGTCGAGGGGGATCGCCGCCTGGGCGCCGCTGATGGTCACCGCGGCGGCGAACCACCCCGAGCACGGGTT